>JAYTAJ010000484.1:0-1688 GCA_043737575.1 Myxococcales bacterium
CGACCGCTGGTGCCTGCACATTCTGCGCTGGAAGCAGGCGCTGGAGGCCGGGATGGCGCCGCGCGTGGCGGTGCTGTCGACCAGCAAGGCAGCGCTGAATTTCGTTACGCTGGAAGACCTTAAGCGCCACGCGCTGGACCTGACCTAGCCGGCGCGGATGAGCGGGATCGCGAGGTCCTTGCGGAAGACGTAGAGCAGGGTGCGCAGCGCCTCGCCGTCGGGGCCGGTGAGGCCTGGGTTGCGCTCCAGGGCGTTCTTGGCGTCGTCGTGGGCCCATTCCAGGAGATGACGGTGGACGTCAGGGACGGCGAGGCGGTAGCCGGGCATACCGGACTGGCGGGTGCCCAGCACATCGCCCTGGCCCCGCAGTTCCAAGTCCTTCTCGGCAATGATGAATCCGTCCTCGGTGGACTTGATGGTCTCAAGCCGGGCCTTGGCGGTTTCGCTCAGCGGATCCTTGTAGAGGAGCAGGCAGGCGGAGCGCTGGGAGCCCCGGCCGACGCGGCCGCGGAGCTGGTGGAGCTGGGCGAGGCCGAAGCGCTCGGCGTGTTCGATGATCATGATGGTGGCGTTGGGGACGTCGACGCCGACCTCGATGACGGTGGTGGCGACCAGCACGTCGAGCTCGCCGCGCGCGAACGCGGTCATGGTGGCGTCGCGCTGGTCGGTCGGCAGGCGGCCGTGGCACAGTCCGATCCGCAGCGGCGCGAGGCGCTCGGCGAGCGCGGCGTGGACCGCGGTGGCGTCGGCCCAGCCGGCCCGGGTGTCGTCGACCGAGGCCTCGATGAGCGGGCACACGACGAACGCGCGCTCGCCGGCGCGGCAGCGCTCGATCACGCGCTGGTACGCGGCGGCGCGGCCGCGGGCGCCGCTCACGGTCTCGGTGTGCGGCGCGCTGCGTCCGGGCGGCAGCTCGTCGATCACGGTGACGTCGAGATCGCCGAACGCGGTCAGCGCCAGCGTCCGCGGGATCGGCGTCGCGGTCATGACGAGCAGGTGCGGCGCGTGGCCGTCGCCCTTGTCGCGCAGCCGCACCCGCTGCGCGACGCCGAACCGGTGCTGCTCGTCGATCACCGCGAGGCCGAGCCGGGCGAAGCCGACCGCGTCGGCGAGCAACGCGTGGGTGCCGATCACCAGATCGAGGTGGCCGCCACCGAGCATCGCCAAGGTCGAGGCGCGGACGCCGCGCGGCGTCGACGCGGTGAGCAAGGTCAAGCGCACGCCGAGCGGCGCGGCCCAGCGGGTGAGCGTGGCGTGGTGCTGCTCGGCGAGGATCTCGGTCGGCGCCATCACCGCGACCTGGGCGCCCGCGCGGATCGCGTGGAGCGCGGCGGCGAACGCGACCGCGGTCTTGCCAGCGCCGACGTCGCCCTGCAGCAGGCGGTTCATCGGCGTGCCGCGCGCGAGATCGCCGGCGACCTCGCCGATCGCGCGGGCCTGGGCGCCGGTCAGCGCGAACGGCAGCGCCCGCGTCAGCTCGGTGGTGAGCTGCGCGACGGGCGCGAGCGGGGTCGCGCGATCGGAGCGCCGCAGCTGGCGACGCCGCACCACGACCGCGCCGAGCGCGAACAGCTCGGCGAAGGCGAGCCGCCGATGGTGCGGGCTCTTGCCGGCGTTCATCTGCGCGACCTCGTCGGCCGACAGCGTGGGAGCGGGCGCGTGGAGCGCGGTCAGCGCCTCGGCGAGGG
>JAYTAJ010000485.1:0-4029 GCA_043737575.1 Myxococcales bacterium
CGTGATGGGACGGCTCTCCGCCGCCGCTCGCGATTCGATTGCCACCACGATCGCTGAAGCTGGCGGCCGTGAGGTGTCGTTCGTCGCGGACCTCGATGCCGCGGGCGGTGGCGATCCCGACGGTGCCGTCGGCGCCGCGCCAGAAGCCGCGCTCGAGCACCGGCTCGGCGGTCAGCGCCAGCGGCTCGCGCGCAAGCGCCAGCAGCTGGCGCTCGAGGCTGCCGCCGATCGGCAGCTCGACCAGCGCCGGGGTCAGGCAGGCCTCGACCCGTGACGGCGGCCCCGGCAGCTGCATGGTCGACGCCGCGCTCACCACCCCGGCCTGGTCGACGGTGAAGCGCGACAGCGCGCCGGCCGCCGACCAGCCCCACAGCTCGAGCAGCCCGCCCTGCGCACAGGCGCGGCGGACGTCGGCCGCCACCACGCCGGATGGCGGCGACGCCTCGATCACCACCTTGCCGACCGAGGCCGCGATCACCACGAAGCGACCGCTGTCGGCCTCGCCCGGGGTCGACGCCACGACCAGGTCGCCGTCGGCACCGGCGAACCGCCACGGCTGTCGCCAGCGCTCGGCGCCGGTGGCGACGTCGAGCCCGACCAGCCCGACCGCGTCGCCGCACACGATCACCTCGGCGGTGACGTGCACCACCGGCGCCTGGCACGCGATCAGGTCGCGCCAGCGCAGTCGGCCGTCGTCGACGCCGATCACCTCGACGGCCAGCCGGTCGCCGACCGTGCCGGAGACCACCGCGCGCGCCTCGGCGTCGTCGGGCACCGCCCACACCTTGTGCACCGCCAGCGCCGGCCGACGGATCGCCCCGGCCACCGATGCCGGCACCATCCGCGCCGGCGCCACCCCGCGGCCTAGCTCGCCGATCGACACCGCCGGCGGCCACGCCGCGGTCCCGGCCGGATAGGTCACCGGCACCGGCGCGAGCAGCCCGTGGTGGCCGGCGCGCCCGCCCTGGCGACACGCGGTGGCCGCGGCGGCGATCGCCACCGCGGCCCCGAGGATCCCGACCCGCCCGGTCAAGACGCGTTCAGACGCGCTCGATGATGGTCGCGATTCCCATGCCGCCGCCGATGCACAGGGTGATCAGCGCCGTCGCCTTGTTGCTGCGCTCGAGCTCGTCGAGCGCGGTGCCCAGCAGGATCGCGCCGGTGGCCCCCAGCGGGTGGCCGAGCGCGATCGCGCCGCCGTTGACGTTGACCCGAGACGGGTCGATGCCGAGCTTGCGGATGGTCTGCAGCGGCACCACCGCGAACGCCTCGTTGATCTCCCACAGGTCGATGTCACCCGCGACCATGCCGGCGCGCTTGAGCGCCTTCTCCGACGCGGGAGCGGGCGCGGTCAGCATGATCACCGGCTCGGCGCCCGCGGTCGCGGCGGCGCGGATGCGGGCGCGCGGCTTCAGGCCCGCCTTCTCGCCCCACTCCTTCGAGCCCATCAGGACGCAGGCGGCGCCGTCGACGATGCCGCTGGAGTTGCCCGCGGTGTGGACGTGATCGATCGCCTTGGTATCCGGATAGATCTTCAGCGCCAGGGCGTCGACGGTCTCGCCGTTCGGGCCCATCGGCGTCGCGCCCATCGCGCCGAACGCCGGCTGCAGCGCGCCGAGCGACTCGCGGGTGGTGTCGGGCCGCGGGTGCTCGTCGCGGGTCAGCGCGACCGCGCCGTCGAGGTTCTTGACCGCAAACAGCGAGCGATCGAACCGCTTCTCCTCGATCGCGCGGGCCGCGGCCTGCTGGCTCTCGAGCGCGAAGCCGTCGACGTCGGCGCGGCTGAAGCCCTCACGGGTCGCGATCAGATCGGCCGAGATGCCCTGCGGCACCATGAACAGGCGCGCCCGCAGGTGCTCGTTGAGGCCGTCGATCATCGCGCCGTCGGAGCCCATCGGCACCCGCGACATCGACTCGACGCCACCACCGACGCCGCCGTCGATGAAGCCGGCGCCGATCTTGGCCGCGATCGAGTTGACCGCCTCGAGGCCCGAGCCGCAGAAGCGGTTGACCGTGAAGCCGGTGACGTCCTCGGGCCACTGCGCCGCGATCAGCGCGTTGCGCGCGATGCAGGCACCCTGCTCCTTCACCTGGGTGACGCAGCCCATCGAGACGTCGTCGACCAGGCTCTTGTCGAGCGCCATGCGCTCCGCCATCTGGTTGAGCGTCTGCGCGAGCAGCTCTTGCGGATGCAGCTGCGACAAGCCGCCCTTGCCGGCCTTGCCGCGTCCGCGGGGAGTGCGAATGACGTCGAAGATGTACACATCGGCCATGGGGGGCAACGTGACCCGAAAGCCCGCGCGCTGCAAGCGTCGCGCAGGCTCACGGCGCGCCGCGTTCCCGCAGCTTCTCCTTGAGCGCCGCGCTCCGGAGGTAGTCGGTCGTGCGCGATCCGCTCGTGATCACCGGGCTCGCCGCCCGCGTGACGCGTGCCTCACCGCGCGCGCGGCCCTCAGCTCGGCTCGCGCGCCGCGTGCATGAACGCCTGCGGCTCTTGCAGCACCGCGTCGGCGATCGCGCGATCGCCGGTCTTGTGCTCGCGGTAGTCGGGCGCGACCAGCCGCAAGGGATGCATGCCGTCGACCTGGCCGAGGAACGGCGGATGGATGCTGTAGCCCAGCATCGCGCGGCCGCGCGCCGAGTAGCCCGCCGCGATCGCCGGCGGCGCGATCAGGAGCTGCGACTCCTGCGGCCGCAACCACGGCTGGCAGTACTGCGGGCTGATCGCCAGGCGCGTCGCGCTCGATCGGTTGTCGCGGCCGCGATGCCAGGTCGCGCCATCGAACAGCACCACCGAGCCCGCGGGCATGCGCGCGCGGATCGTCGACGTCGTCGGGTCCGGCCGCTCGTCGCGCCACGCATGGCTGCCCGGCACCAGCTCGGTCGCGCCGTTGTCGTCGGTGAAGTCCTCGATCGCCCAGATCGTCGACACCGCCAGCAACCCACGCGGCCGCGGCAGCAGATAGAACGCGTCGTCGGTGTGCCACGGCTGCGCCGTCTCGCCCGGATGGATCCGGATCGACTGCAGGTTCGACAACAGCCAGTTCGGCAACAGCAGCGCATCGAGCAGCGCCGCCACCCGCGGCTGCTCCGCCAGCCGCATGAACACAAGGCCCTTGCCCGCCAAGCTGTACACGCGCTGCGTCCGCTCGCCCTCGAAGTTGTTGCGCCCCGTTGGACACCGCGCCTCGAACGGCGCCAGCGCCGCCCGGATCTCCGCCACCTCATCTCGCCCCAGCAGCCCCTCGAGGATCACGTACCCATCACGCCTGAACGCCTCGAGCGCCTCCGCGTCGTTCATCCCGCGATGCTCTCACGCGGCTGCTACAGCCGATCGCGCCAGTAGCGCGGATTGCGTCGGAAGTGCGCCACCGCGACGATGCGCACCTCGAGCTCCGTGACCTCGTAGACGATCGAGAACGGGAAGCGCCGCATCACGAATCGACGCAGGTTGCGGTCGCTCGCCCAGTCGTCCCGCTGCCAGGCCAACGGACGCGCCTCGATCAGGCCGATCGCCTCCTGGACCGCGTCGAGGAGCTCGAGGCTGAGGCCGAGCACCTGCTCGTCGTACCACTCACCCGCCGCATCGAGATCCGCGAGCGCCGCGGGATGCATCCACAGCGCGCGACCGGTCACGGTGATCGGCGCTCGACGCGGGCGCGGGCCCGCGCGCGCAGATCTGACATCGCGGTCGCCCCGTCGATCAGCGCAACCGTTCCGTCGTCGATCTCACGCAGGCGCTGAGCGATCTCGGTTCGCCACGCCGCCTCGACCTCGGCCGGATCGGTGCGGCTCTCGAGGCTATCGAGCAACGCCCGTACCGCTTCGACACGTTCGTGCGCGGGAAACCCGAGCAGCTCTTCGACCAGTTGTGCGCGGGTCGCCATCCACCGAGCGTAGCGCACCGCAGGTGCGCGTGGCCACCAGCTCCGATCGAGCGGCTGCTAATGGATGCGCACGTTCAGCGAGTAGCCGCCCTCCACGCCCGGGTTGTAGCCGTCGACGACGACGTAGACGGTGACCGCGCCC
>JAYTAJ010000486.1:0-4027 GCA_043737575.1 Myxococcales bacterium
AACGAAGCGATGAACCTCGCGAGCCTCTGTTCTTCGCACCATCGAGCACTCCACGCGGGCACGCTCGACCTCAACGCGAGACCCACGGGGGTCGCGCCCGCGCCCACGCCCACGCCCACGCCCACGCCGCCACCGCCGTGGCCCACGCGCTGACCCACGTGAGCACCGACCGACCGCTCGACGATCTGATCCGCGCCGCTCTGCGCGCCTGCCGCCCGCTACAGCGTCTGATAGCCGAACAGGATCGCGATGCCGGTGAACGTCGCCTCCTCGATGAACGCGGGCGTGATCTCGGCCGAGATGTTGAAGCTGTGCTTCGATCCAGGGTTGAAGGTGTAGCCGGCGCGGGCGTCGAGGGCGAAGCCGGTCTCGCTGTCGCTGCCGAAGCCGTCGACGACGATGCGGGCGACGCCGAGCCCGACGCCGCCGCCGATCCACGCGTTGGGGGTCACCCAGTATTGCAGCGACGGGCCGAAGAACGCCTGCGTCAGCGAGCCGCCGTCCTCGACGTAGGTCACGCCGGAGGCGCGGACCGTGACCGCCATCTGCGGATTGAGGAAGCCGCCGATGCCGAGGTTGAGGCCGCCGAGCGCGCCCTCTGACTCGCTGTCGCCGTTGTCGTTGGCGATGCGGAGCAGGCCAAAGCCGAGGTTGGCCTCGAAGGTGAGGCCGGTGTGCGTCGGCGGCGGCGCGTACATCGGCTGGTTCTGCGCGAGCGCGACGGCGGGCACCAAGAGGACAGAGGCGATCACAAGTTGCTTGATCATGACGAGTAGCTCCTTCGGTCGCGGCCCCAAGCCGCGCCAGTACGACGACCGCCGAGGACACTACGTCAAAGCCGCGGCGCGTGCGCGTTGCGGGCCGACCGATGTGTCACGGCGCACGCTCCGATCCCGCGGGCACGTCGACCCGACCGACCGGGGGCACGGCGGTCTTCATCTGCGCCCGCAGCGCTCGCTCGACCTCGATGGCGCGGACGCTGGCGTCGATCTCGGCGATCAGCCCGCGCTTGCGGCGGTAGTCGACCCGCGGCGCCGCAACCTGCGTCGACAGCGAGCTGCGGGCGCGAAGGAACTCCTCACGCTCGCGCATGCGCCGCGCGAACAGCGCGCGCCCGGCGGCCGAGTCATCGATCAGGTGCGGCGTGATCACGATCAGCAGGTTCGACTTCACCCGGATCTTGTGGCTGGAGCGGAACAGCGCGCCGAGCAGCGGCAGGTCGCCGAGGATGGGGATCGAGTCGGTCGACGACTCGACCCGCTCGTCGATGAGGCCGCCGAGCACGAGGTTGTCCTGATCGCGCAGCACCACGGTGGTCGTGAGCTTGCGCTCCTTCCAGGTCGGGCCGAGGCCGCCGAAGTTCGACTCGCCGAGCTGGTTGTGATCGAGATCGATGTCGAGCTGGATGCGAGCGTCGCCCGGCGCGTCGCCCGGCTCCGAAGGCGCGATGTGCGGCGTGATCTTCAGGGTCAGCGCGACGGTCTGGCGATCGACCTGCTGCCCCGACTGCACCAGATCGCCGGTCCCCGCGGTGCGCGACAGGAACGGGATGTTCGAGCCGACCGAGATCAGCGCCATCTTGTTGTCGACGGTCGTGATGTACGGCGACGCCAGCACCTCGACCTCGCTCGACGACGCGACCGCCTTCACCAGCATGCCAAGCGACGGGATGCTCTCGCCGAGGATGGTCGCCGCGAGCGGGATCCCGAGCATCCCGCCGATGAAGCCGGCGCCGGCCGACTGCACCGACTCCTTGGGGAGCACCGACGACAGGCCGTTGCCGCCGAGGCTGGCGAAGTTGACCGCGCCGGTCTCGTCGGCCTTGCCGCCGTGCCAGCTGACGCCGAGGTCACGGCTCCTCGAGGTCGAGACCTCGAGCACCATCGCCTCGAGGTGGATCTGCCGGCGCGGCGCGTCGAGCTCGTCGAGCATCGCCCGGACCGCGAGGGTGTCGCGGGCCGAGGCCAGCACCAGCACGGCGTTGGTCCCGGCGTCGGCCGAGACCCGCACCGGGCCGGTCATCGCCGCGGTGCCGCCGCCGCCGCCGTCGTTGCTCGTGCTGAGCAGCGGCTGGATCGCGGGCACGACCTCGATCGCGCGGGCGTTGCGCAGGCGGACCGCGGTCATCTGCGCGTCGTCGCCTTGATCGCGATCGAGCGCGGCGACCAGCGACGCGACCCGCTGGTGATCGGCGGCGCTGCCGACGACGAAGACGGTGTTGACCCGGCGATCGGCGACCAGGCGTGGGCCCGGCGCCGCGTGCTTGTCGCGCTGGGTCTCGCTCGGCGCGAGCAGCGGCGTCAGCACGTCGATCAGCGCGATCGCGTCGCGGAACTTCACCGGCACCGCCCAGATCCCGGCGCCGTCGGCCGGGTGATCGAGCTCCTCGACCAGCACCTTCATGCGCGCGACGTGGCGGCCGTCGTCGGTGATGAGCAGCGCGTGCAGGTTGGTGAGCGACGTGACCGTGCCGTTGCGCGACTTCACCAGCTCGAGCGCCGCGCGCAGATCCTCGACCGAGACGTGGGCCGGGCGCAGCAACAGCCGCACCGCGCCGCCGCCACCGTCGGGGAAGGTGCGGCGGATCGCCAGCGCCGCGTCCTTGGCGTTGGCCGACTCGACCAGCTCGAGCACGCCGCCCTTGGCGACCGCGGTCAGGCCCATCGCCTCGAGCCCGACCTCGAACACCGCCCAGGCTTCGCCAGCGTCGAGCTTGCCCGGGGTGATCATCGTCAGCTTGGCGCTGCGGCTGGTGAGCGCCGCCGTGTAGACGAAGCGCTTGCACGAGAAGCCCATCGCCCAGGTCACCAGCTCGGGCAGCGCGACCTCGTCCTTGAACGCGACCGCGAAGCGCGCGCCGGGCTTGCCGCACGCGAACGGTGGCGCCGCCTCGTCGGGCAGCTCGCGATCCGCGCGCGCGCCGGTGGTGGTGACGGTGACGAGCAGAGCGGCGACGGCGAGCACGAGCACGATGCGCATGGCGATCATGGCGATCGCATCAGCAACCACCGTGCCGCGCGACAACTGCCTGGAGCGTGGTGGCCGCGGCCCGGCGCCGTGCCTTCGTGGCACGCGCAGGGTCGGCGCGCTGCCGCGGTGGCGGTACACCTCTGCCATGGCAGCTCACCCCCGCGACACGCTCTTCACCGGTCCATCCGAGGCTGGGTTCTTCGATCGGTTCTCGCACAAGGTGACGCGGGCGACCGGCAGTCACTACGCGTTCTTCATCGCGCTCGCGGTCATCGTCGGCTGGGCCGCGAGCGGGCCGATCTTCAACTTCTCCGACACCTGGCAGCTGGTGATCAACACCGGCACCACCGTCGTGACGTTCCTGATGGTGTTCGTGATCCAGCAGTCGCAGAACAAGGACACCGTCGCGATCCAGCTCAAGCTCAACGAGCTGATCGCCGCGACCAAGGGCGCGAGCAACCGCCTCATCGACGTCGAGGATCTCAGCGACAAGGAGCTCGATCACATCAAGGACTTCTACGTCCGCCTCGCCGCCCGCTCGCGCGCCGAGGCCGACATCTGCCGCACCCACTCCTTCGATGAGGCCGACGTCCCCGACGCCAAGCTGCCCGGATCGGTCGGCAAGTGATACCGTCGGCGCGTGGAGGATCCGCGCGTCGGTAGCGTCCTCGATGGGCGGTACCGCATCATCGAGCGCCTGGCCCAGGGCGGGATGGGGACGGTGTATCGCGGCGAGCGGATCGGGCTGGGCCGCGAGGTGGCGATCAAGTTCCTGCACGAGTGGGCGGCGAGCGAGCCGGCGCTGATCAAGCGCTTCGAGCTGGAGGCCCACGCGATGGCGCGGCTGCAGCACGCCAACTGCGCGCAGGTGATCGACGTCGGCGTGATCAGCGGTGCGCCGTACGTGGTGATGGAGCTGATCGGCGGCTCGCCGCTCCTGGTGCTGCTCGATCGCGGCGCGGTGCCGGCGGTCCGCGCGATCGAGATCGTGCGGCAGGTGCTGGCGGCCCTCGATCACGCCCACGCCCACGGCATCATCCACCGCGACATCAAGCCC
>JAYTAJ010000487.1:0-4023 GCA_043737575.1 Myxococcales bacterium
CTCGACGAGGACGCCATCAATGCCTACGCCGGCATGTTCGTCCTCAAGATGATGGACCTCAACCCCAAGGACGGCGGCATGGTCTTCCCGCTGGCGCTGCCATCGGACCTGTCGCCGCTGCAGGAGGTCCTGCACGCGCTGTCGATCGAGGGCCACGTCGAGCAGAACAGCCGCAAGCAGCGCTGGGACCTGACCAAGTCCGGCCTGGCCCACCTCGGCCGCCTCATCGAGGAGGCCGAGGACCTGATGGACGAGTTCGACGACGAGGAGCTGCCCGCCGTCATCGCCGAGCTGCGGTCGCGCAACCTCGACGTGATGCGCGCCCGCTTCCTGTGGGGCTGGTTCGACGGCGAGCTCGACGATCTGACCGAGTTCCAGCGCCAGCGCGGCGTGCGTCCGATCCAGGAGCTGTGGGCCTACTACCTGACCGACGACGACCTCTACGCCGAGCTCGCGAAGGACCTGGCCTGAGAGAACGCCGTCAGCACCTGAAGACCCTCGCTGCGCTCGAGTCTTCAGGTCTTGGAGACCGAGAAGCCGGTGATGCAGCGGTACTGCTTGCCCTTCACCTCGGTCACGGCGTACTCGAGGGCGACCGCGTACTCGGAGCGGAACGCGGCGAACAGGAGCTGGATGCTCGTCGCCGACAGATCCTTGCCGCCGCAGTGCGCGCCGCCCCAGCGGTAGTTGTACGTGGCCTTGTCGATCTCGAGCCAGACGGCGCCGTGGAAGTTCTTGTAGTTCTTGTCGCCGGGTTCGAGCACCATCAGCTGCGCGACCGAGCTGGTGTTGGTGGTCTCGGCGGTGGCGACGGCGGCGGGCGCGGCGAGCGCGAGCAGCGCGACGACGGTGGCGGTGGTTGTGGTGGTGGCGCGCATGGGCATCCTCACTTCCGGCGGCGGCGCGCGATCAGGAGGGCGATCATCGCGCCCAGGCCGAGGTTGAGGAGGAGCGCACCGCGGCTGCTACGGCCACCGGTGCTGCAGCAGCCACCCTCGTCGGCGGGCAGGCGGCAGAAGCCCTCGGCACCGGTCGCGGCGCTGCACTCGAAGCCGTCGGGGCAGAAGTCGTTGGGCGGACCGAAGCAGGTCTCGGTGCAGGTCTCGCCGTCGCCAGTGTCGGCGCAGGTCAGGCTGAGACACTCCTGATCGTAGGTGCACGCGCTGCCGAGCTCGACCGACGGCGGATTCCAGAAGCACTTGCCGGCCTCGCACACCTGGCCGTCGAGGCAGGCCTCGGCGTTGGCGCACGGCGCACCCTCGGTGACCGTGACCTGGGCGGTGGAGCACGGCCCGGTGTCACCGCAGCCGCGGATCTCGATGTCCATGACGCCAGGCGGCACCTCGCCGGGGATCTCGAAGATGTACGGCGACGTGCTGTTGAAGATGCCGGGGCGGCTCGCCCACGGCCAACCGTTGATGCGCATCTCGATGGTGGCGACGCCGCGGCGATCGGTGACGCTGGCGAACACCGAGAAGCCGGACGTCACCGGGCCCGCGACCGGCAGCGTGATCGACGTGACCGGTGGCGGCACGTCGGCGCCCTTGCCGATGTTGGCGATCAGGCGCTGGTGGGTGATGCCGCTGCCGCACTGGCACGGCCCGAGGTTGTCGGCGCCGCACGCCATCGTCATCGAGCGGAAGAACTTCTGGCCGCAGCCCTCGAGGTACGTCATCGGATCCGAGCACTCGAAGACGTGCTCGAGGCCGTAGACGTGCCCGGCCTCGTGGGCGACGGTGGCGCACAGGAAGATGGGATCGTTCGTGTGCGCGTTGGCGAACGTGTATGCGATCCAGTTGCCGCCGAGGGTGCAGTCGCCGGTCGCGGGCGCGATGCCGAGCAGGGTGCCGCCCGGCGGGCCGGGCAGACCGATCTCCTCACGGATGCCAGCGACGATCATCTCGACGTGGGGCGTGCCCTCGGCGGGAGGCGTGGTGACGATCTCCACGCCGTACGGCAGGTAGACGTCGCGAACGCAGGCGACCATCGCGTCCCAGGTCGTGTCCGGCCAGCGGAACGCCGAGACCGTGGCGTCCATGCGCGCGATCGACGAGACGTTGTTCGCCGAGCTGTCCGCCGCGCGCGAGCCGGTCCGGAGCGGGCAGCCGCCGACGCAGCGGTTGAGGAAGAGGGTGTCGGGGCCGGCGGCGTCGCGCTCGTTGCCGCGGGTCCGATCGACCGGGCCCATGATGAAGACGTCGTGGCCCATGCGGTGGGCATCCGCCTGCGGGGTGCCGGCGTTCTGCGCGGTGGCGCCCCCGGGTGGCGCGACGACGAGGGAGAGCGCTGCGGCGAGCAGCGCGACGGAGGCGGACCAGGCGACGCGGGACATAGGGGCGAAATCCTAACAGGCCGCCGCGCCGGACGGATGACGATTCTCGCTATCGCGCGCTGACCCCGCGAGGCCCCGAGGAAGCAGCGGATCAGCGGCCCGGGATGTCGATCAGCGGCGGGGCCGGCTCGGTGCCCTGGCGGTACAGGGTCACCGCGAGCCGACCGTCGACCGGGGGCTTGCCGTCTTCGGCGGGCAGGCTGCTCAGGTAGCGCGCGTCGATGTCGAACACGGTGACGACCTCGGACACCGGCAGGACCAGGCGGCTGGCGGCGAGGTTGACGCAGACCCGGGCCACGGTGTCGTCGAGCCCGCGCGGCTCGGCGGTGCGGACGTGGCCGTCGGGGAAGACCCGGACGTGGATCGTGAGCTGGGCGTCGGCGGCGATCGAGCGCTCGTCCCACTCGGCGAAGCAGCCGCCGAGATCCGGCTCGATCCGACGCACCGCGGCGCGCAGCGCGTCGAGGCTGACCCCGACCAGCGGCGCGGTCTGCCGGATCGGCAGCGGCAGCACGCCGACCCGATCGAGCTTCTGCTCGAGCTCCTGGATCTTCTTGTCGCTGGCCGACACGTCGTTGGCGAGCTTCTCGATGGTCTGCAGATCGTCCTGGCGAGTCTGGCTGGCCTCGACGATCTGCTGGATCAGCTCGGCCTTCTGCTTGCGGAGCTGGACGATCTCCTCCTGCAGGACCTCGACCGTCGACGGGCTGATGCCCGGGGCCCGGGGGTCGGGGCGCGGGCTGATCACGGTCGCGGCGGCGGCGCCACCGAGGACCAGCGCCGCGGCGCCGATGATCGCGACGGTGCGGCGGCGCGGCGGCGTGATCGCGTGGGCCAGCTCGGCGAGCAGCGCGGTCATCGACGGGAACCGCCGGGCCGGCACCGGATCGAGGCCGCGCGCCAGGATCGACGCGACCACCGCGGGCGCGCCCTTGCCATCGGGCGGCGGCCGCATGCGCGCGCCCTCCTCGATCATCTTCGCGGCGGTGTCGCCGACGAACGGATGGGCGCCGTACAGCGCCTCGTACAGCGCGACGCAGAAGCTGAACTGATCGGCGGCGGCGGTGACGTCCTTGCCGCGCAGCTGCTCGGGCGCCATGTAGCGCGGCGTCCCCATCACCGCGCCGGTCGCGGTCAGCGTGACCCGCAGGGTCGCCAGCTCGGGCGCGGGTTGACCGTCGCTGTCGTCGCCGGTCACCAGCGAGCGCGCCAGGCCGAAGTCGGACACCCGGACCCGGCCGTCGCTGCCGACCAGCACGTTGTCGGGCTTGAAGTCGCGGTGCAAGAGACCGACGCCGTGGGCCGCGGCGAGCCCGAGGCCCGCGTCGCGGAAGACATTGAGCAGGTCGCGCCACGATCGCTCCCAGCGATGCAGCCAGTGGGTCAGGGTGTCGCCCTCGACGAACTCCATCGCGACGTAGACCTCGCCCGACGCCGCGGTGCCGACGTCGTAGACCGCGACGACGTGGGGGTGGCTGAGCTGGGCGATCGCCTGGGCCTCACGCACCAGCCGCGCCTTGGCCTCGCCCTCGCCGAGCCCCATGCCCGTGCGCAGGAGCTTCAGCGCGACCCGGCGATCGAGCTGCGGATCGTACGCGGCGAACACCACGCCCATGCCGCCCGCGCCGATGCGGCGCAGGACGACGTAGCGGCCGATCTGGTCGCCGACCGCGACGACCGGCTCGGCGTTG
>JAYTAJ010000488.1:0-4019 GCA_043737575.1 Myxococcales bacterium
CCCCCGCGATCGCCGCGACCGCCGCGGCCAGCGCCGCGCCCGCTGTCGCCGCCTCGTCGATCGCCGCGCGCGTCGCGTCGCCGCTCGCGACCTGCCAGACGTCCAGCGTCGAGCCGTGCCACGGGTGCGCCGCGATCGGCGCGACCAGCTTCGCCGCGTCGGCGTAGCGCCGCACCGCCTCGCGCTGGACCGCGACTTCCGCCGCCGTGGTCGCGTCGACGCCGCCCGCCAGCCGCGGCGCACCGCGCAGCCGCCCCAGCTCAGCGAGGGCGTCGTGGACCGACACGCCGACCGCGCCGCCGTCGTGGAGCGCGGCGACGTACTGGTTCAGCTCGTCGCGGGCGTCGCCGAGCCGGCCGTCGTCGCCGGTGACCGGCGCGTTGGGCCGCCACACCCGCTCGAGGACGCGGCCGAGCTCGGCGATGACGTCGCGCTTGCGGGCCTTGTGCGAGTGCAGCTCGAGGCAGAAGTCGCCGAGCCCCGCCGCGGTCAGGCGCCGCTGCACCACGTCGAGCGCGGCCTGCTTCTCGGCGACGAACAGCACGGTCTTGCCGCCGACCAGCGCCTGCGCGATCAGGTTGGTGATCGTCTGCGACTTGCCCGTGCCCGGCGGCCCCTGCAGCACGAACGATCGCCCCGCCGCCGCCGCGATCACCGCCGCCAGCTGGCTCGAGTCGCAGTCGAGCGGCGCGTACTGATCGGCGAGCGCCAGCGTGCGATCCAGCTCGCTCGCGATCGGGAAACCGTCGCCGCTCGGGAACGCGCGGCCGTCGCCTGCCGCCAGGTGCGCGACCACCGGCGCCGCCACCAGCGCATCGCCGCGGGCATCGAGATCGGTCCACATGACGAACTTCGTGAACGAGAAGATGCCGAGCCGCGCCTCGGGCAACACCGCCCACCGCGGAAACCGCGCGACCGCCGCGCCCAGCGTCGCCATCGCCGCCGCCAGATCCAGATCGTCGTCAGCGGGCCCGTCGGGCGGCGGCATCACCAGCCCGTGATCGACGCGCAGCTTCTCGAACAGCGTCTGGTTCCAGCGCGGCTCCTCGTCGGCGACCGCCGCGACCCGGTAGCGATCGCGCGCGCTGGTGCGCCGCAGCTCGACCGGATACAGCGCCAGCGGCGCGTGGCGCGCGACGTCGCTGTCGTCGGCCTCGTACCAGCGCAGCACGCCGAGCGCGATCCACAGCGTGCTCGCGCCGCTCTCTTGCAAACTCTCGCGGGCGCTGCGCGCCATCGCCACCAGCCGTCGATCCAGCTCCTCGGCGCTGACGTCGACGTTGCCCTGCGGCACCAGCTCGAGGCTCACGCCGTCGTCGAGCAGGCGGTACAGCGTGATCGGATCGGCGCCGACCAGCGGCAGCACCCGGCGGCCGTCCTTGGCGTCGAGCAGACGGTTGCGCAGCGTGAGATCGAGCAGCGACGACTTCCAGCGATCGAGGCGACGCGCGGTGGAGGGGTCGGTCACGGCCCGACTGTACGCTCGCGGGTGCCCACGCTCGGAGCGATCCCGGGCCGCTCGTGTAGGATGCGCGCATGAGCTGGGCCGCCCCCGCCGATCGCGATCGTGGTCTCGGTGCGCTGTGGGGGCTCGCCCTCGGCGACGCCCTCGGCACGACCCTGGAGTTCACGACGCCGACCCCGGTCGGCTTCCCCGCGCCGAGCGAGCGCGGGCTGGTCGACATCGTCGGTGGCGGGCCGTTTCGCCTGCCGCCGGGCGCGGTCACCGACGACACCCAGATGGCGGCGTGCCTGGCCCAGAGCCTGCTCGTGTGCGACGGCGATCTCGACACCGTCGATCTCGCGGCGCGCTTCGTCGACTGGGCCGGCCACGCCTTCGACATCGGCAATCAGCTCAGCGCGGCGTTGCGACGCATCGGCGCGGGCACGCCGCTCGACGACGCGGCGCGCGAGGTCTGGGTCGCGCGCGATCGCAACGCGGCGGGCAACGGCGGCCTCATGCGCGCCGCGCCGCTCGCGGTCGCGTACTGCACGCGGCCCGACGCGCTGGTCGACGCCGCGCTCGCCGAGGCCGGGCTCACCCACTGGGATCCGCGCTGTCGCCTCGCCCAGGCCGCCTACGACGCCGCGATCGCCAGCGCGGTCGTGCCGGGCGCGGCGCCGACCGCGACGTCGATGCTCGCGGCGGCGCGGGCCGCGCTCGACGAGGCGGCGGCGCGGCTCGACGCGGTCGGCGACGATCGCGATCGCATCACCGCCGCCCACGCCGCGCTGTCGTCGGATCTCGACGCCGCGTCCGCCGACGATCCGCAGCTGTACGGCCCCGCGCTGCACCTGCACCAGCACGCCGGCTTCGTCCGGGTCGGGTTTCGCCTCGGGTTCTGGCAGCTCGTCCATGCGTCCGACTTCCGGACCGCCGTCATCGACGTCGCCAACCGCGGCGGCGACGCCGACACCAACGCGGCGATCGCGGGCGCGCTGCTCGGCGCCCGCGACGGCGTCGCGGCGCTGCCCGCCGCGTGGATCGATCGCGTGCGCGACTGCGTCCCCGCCGACGAGGCGCTGGCGACGCGCTACCACCCGAGCGCGCTGGTCGAGCTGTGCCCATGACCGATCGCCGCGCGCCGCTCGACGCCTTCGCGCTCGACCCCGCAGTGCTGCACTGGAACCACGGCTCCTACGGCGCGTGTCCCCGCGCGGTGCTGCAGGCCCAGGACGCGGTCCGGGCCCGCCTCGAGGCCGCGACGATGCGGTTCTTCGTCCTCGAGTACGGCGATCGGCTCGCCGCCGCGCGCGCCGCGGTCGCCGACTTCCTCGGCGCCGATCCCGCCGGCTTCGCCTTCGTCCCCAACGCCACGACCGGCGTCGCGACCGCGCTGGCCGACGTCGCGGTCGCGGCCGGTGACGAGCTCGTCACCACCGATCACGAGTACCGCGCGTGTCGCAACGCGCTCGATCGGATCGCCGCGACCACCGGCGCCCGCGTCGTGATCGCGCCGATCGCCCTACCCCACGTCGATCGCGCCGCGACCATCGCTGCGATCGCCGACCGGGTCACCGCGCGAACCCGCCTGGTGCTGGTCGATCACGTCACCAGCCCGACCGGCCTCGTCCTCGACGTCGCCGCCTTGGCCCGGGCGCTGCCCGCCGACGTCGCGCTGATCGTCGACGGCGCCCACGCCCCCGGCATGCTGCCCCTCGCGATCGCCGCGCTCGGCGCCACCTACTACGCGGGCAACCTGCACAAGTGGGTGTGCGCGCCGAAGGGCGCCGGCTTCGTCTGGGTCGCGCCGTCGCGCCGCGATCGCGCGCGGCCTCTCGTCACCAGCCACGGCGCCACCCTGCCGACCGACGGCACCACCCGGTTTCGCCTCGAGCACGACTGGACCGGCACCCACGATCCGTCGGCGTACCTCGCCGCGCCCGTCGCGATCGCGACCATCGCCGAGCTCGGCGGCGGCTGGCCCGCGGTCCGCGCCCACGGCCACGCCCTGGTCCGCGCCGCGATCACCGAAGCCGCGGCCGCGCTCGACGCCGACGTCGTCACCGAGCTCGACGACGCGTTCGGCACCATGGCCGCGCTCGCGCTGACCTTGCCCGACGGCGCCGCGCCGCTCGCGATCCAGCGCGCGCTGCTCGAGCGCGGCGTCGAGGTCCCCATCGTCGATCACCCCGGCTCGCCGTGGCCGCTGTTGCGGCTGTCGGCCCACCTGTACAGCTCGCTCGCCGACGTCGCGCCCCTCGTCGATCACCTGCGTGCGCTCGGCGTGCGCGGCCGGAGGTTCCGATGACTGACTCGCACGGCCGCACCTTCGTCGTCGGCGACATCCACGGCGAGCGCGCCATGCTCGACCGCCTGCTCGCCGAGCTGCCGTTCATCGGCCCCGACGACAGCCTGGTCTTCCTCGGCGACTACGTCGATCGCGGGCTCGACAGCCGCGGCGTCGTCGAGGTGCTGCGCCGCTTGCCCGAGAAGATCGTCGGCAAGGTCGTGTGTCTGCGCGGCAACCACGAGGACGCGCTGCTCGGCGTGATCGATCGCGCCGATCCGTCGTTCC
>JAYTAJ010000489.1:0-4014 GCA_043737575.1 Myxococcales bacterium
CACGGCTCGCCCGGCTTGCGATCGGGATGATCGAGCATCCAGCGCGCGACGCCGAGGCCGATCGCCTCGCCGAGGTGCCGGGCGCTGCGCCGCTCGCACGCGATCACCTCGAGCGTCGCCAGCCGCGCGTCGACGGCGATCGGCGCGAGGCGCTCGGTCAGGCTCTCGTACGCGACCTCGGCCAAGCGCCGCGGCCGGGGGAAGGTCGCCAGGCCGCGCAGATCCCAGGGCAGGATCTCGGTGGCGAGCGCGGTGCGGGCCCGGGCCCGGCTGGCCTCAGGGAAGCCCGCGGCGATCGCGGCGGCGATCGCGTCGGTCGACGGCACGTCGGGAGCGGGTGGGAGCGGGGCGAAGTCCATGCGAGTCTCCATCGAGGAAGCGCGGGGAGCGGGGCTGGCCGAACGCGACGTCGGCGCGGGATCGCGACACGCGACGAGGACGAACGCCGCGGCGGCAACGCTACATGAGCGCGTCGGCCGACGCATCACGACGGGATTGCCACCCTTCGCCGCAGTCCAGGTGCCATCGTCGTCCTCCGCCAGGCTCGAGTAGACGTCTGGCGAGGTCCCGCCGTCAACGACTTCGGCGCAACGTGCGACAATTGCCGGATGGCGACGGTCGCGATCATCCAGGCGCGGATGGGCAGCAGTCGACTGCCGGGCAAGGTGCTCGAGGTGTTCGCGGGGCGGACCGCGCTGGAACACTGCGTGACGCGGACCCGCGGGTGCGCCGCGATCGACGAGGTCGTGATCGCGACCACGACGCAGCCGGGCGACGACGTGCTGGTCGAGCTGTGTCGGGCCCGAGGCTGGCGGTGGTCGCGCGGCTCCGAGCACGACGTCCTCGATCGCTACTACCAGGCGGCGCGCGAGGTCGGCGCCGACGACGTCGTGCGGATCACCAGCGACTGTCCGCTGATCGATCCGGCGGTGATCGGCGAGCTGATCGCGCGCTACCGCGGCCCCGGGGTCGACTACGCCAGCACGTCGCATCCGCGGCCGACGTTCCCGCTCGGCATCAGCGCCGAGGTCGTGCGCTTCGACGTCCTCGAGCGAGCGTGGCGCGAGGACGTCAATCCGGCGTGGCGCGAGCACGTCACGCCGTTCGTCTATCGCCACCCCGATCGGTTCCGCATCGTCGGCCACGGCTGCGAGCCCGACTACACCCATCACCGCTGGACCCTCGACACGCCCGAGGACGCGGCGCTGATCCGGCTCTTGTTCGACGCGATCGGCGACGGCCCGAGCGGCTGGCGCGACGTGCTCGCGGTGAGCGACGCCCACCCCGAGTGGCAGGCGATCAACGCCGCGATCGTGCAGCGGCAGGCGCCGCGCTGACCACGGTCAGAACAGGATGCGCTCGGCGGCGCCGCCGTCCCAGAACCGACCGACCGCCTCCTGCAGCGTGTCGGGCGAGGTGCCCGTGCGCCAGCCCGCGTCACTGCCGCTGAGCACGTGATAGACGTTGGCGCCCGACCACAGCCAGTCGACGTCAGTCAGCGACGCGTCGGCCGCGGTCTGCCACCGCGCGAAGTCGAGGCCAGGGCCGTGGAGGAACCCGCCGATGCTGCTGTCGCGGCGACTCTGCTGCACGAAGACGGGCATCAGCGCGCGGACGTGGGGATACCAGCCGACGCCGAACCAGCAATCGATCGGATCGATCGCCGCGGCCTCGCACCCGGGATCGAGGTGGCCGGCCCACAGCGCGGTGGCGCGGCGCCAGACCTCGCGATCCGACGTCGTGGTGTTGATGATGCGATGCTGCGGCTCGTCCCAGTCGAACATCCAGCCCGCGTCGAGGAACAGCATCACGCGACCCGGGAAGCGATCGTGGATCCAGCGGGCGTTGAAGTGCGCGCCGTGAGCGCCGGCCGAGTTGCCCGCGAAGAGGACCCGCAGCGCGGGGTTGGCGGCGTCGAGGCCGTACTGATCCTGCAAGATCTCGATCAGCGCGTGGACGTTGGCCTGGCCCGAGAAGTACCAGCCCTGCGCGGGATCGCCGGTGGTCGGGCGGCGCGCGGTGGTGGTGCCGGTCCAGAAGTCGCTCGAGCAGTAGTGCGCGAGGACGTGGTTGGCGTCAGCGAAGTCGGGGTTGATCGTCGGATCGCGGCTGAGGACGCCGCGGTCGGGGCCGAGGACGACCGCGCGATCGGCGAGCGGTATGGTCGTGGTCAGCGCCGGATCGTCGAGGAGACGCTGGCTGCACACGATCGCGTCGTCGTCGCACATCACCCCGCCCTGCAGATTGATCACCCAGGTCGTGCTCGCGGGGTTGCGCCGCACGAACGCGGCGAACGACGTGCCGTCGTTGCACCGCGCGGTCGCCCAGCGCGGATCCCGCTCGGCCGGCTTCACGACCTCGAACAGCGGGCTCGAGGGATCGGGATCGGGGTCTGGATTTGGCTGCGGCTCGTCGACGCAGCCGGACAACGCGAGCACGACCAGTAGCAGGCGGTGGTTCACCGCATCACGACGCGCGGCGGACGCCAAAGGTTAGAGCCGACGCGCGGCGATCCAGTCGGTGGCGGCGGTGATCAGCGCGGCCCGGGCGGCGCCCTCGGTGAACATGTGGTTGGCCGCGGGGAAGTACGCGCGATCGATCCGACCGCGCACCTCGGGGAACAGCTCGTAGAGGTGATCGGCGTGGTTGTAGCGCTCGCGCAGCGCGCCCGAGAAGATCGCGAAGATCTGCACGCGGCGATCGAGCAGGCGCCGCAGCATGTCGCGGTAGAGTGGCCGCGGCGGCAGCTCGCGGCCCTCGCTGTGCTCGGGCTCGTCGGGCGCGGCGCTGTCGAGGCGTCGGGTCAGTCGGCCGATCGCGGTGCGCAGCCGCCGCTCGGCCACCGCGGCGCCCCAGGTCGCGACCGCGCGGACGCCGCCGAGCCCGGCGACGCGACGCGCCAGCAGCCGCGCCTGCGATCGCCGCGTGCGGTAGGTCGGCGGATCGATCACGACCATCGCGGCGACCCGATCGTCGACGAGCCCGGTCGCCAGCGCGTTGTCGGCGCCCGAGCACAGGCCGAAGATCACGAAGCGCGCGACGCCGGTCGCCGCGGTCAGCGTGGTCATCGCGGTGCGGGTATCGGCCACCGCGCTGTCGCGAAACGACTGCGACCCCGCCACCGCGAGGCTGTCGCCGATGCCCGCGAGATCGAGCCGCAGCGAGGTGATGCCGCGCCGCGCCAGGCTCCGCGCCAGCACGACGTGGAGGCGATGCGGACCGACGCGGTGGAGGACACCCGCGTTCAGGATGATGACGACAGGCGCCGTCGCGACCGCGACGGTCGGACGCGTCAGGATCCCGACGAGGTTGGCGTCGTCACCGAACCGCAGCGCCTCCTCGTGGAACTGACTCGCGAGCGGCGGCTGGGCGTTCGTCATCATCGAACCATGCGCCTGATGCATTGCTGCGTACGACGCGGGAAAGGTAAGCTCACATGGTTGGGGGCGAAAGTTCAATACTTCGGCGACGACACCGCGCGCCTCCTCGGCACGCTGCACCACCCGCAACGCCTGCGCGCGCGCAGCGCCGCGGTGCTCCTGTGCAACCCGTTCGGCGAAGAGGCGTCGCGCGCCCACCGCACCTATCGCGTGCTGGCGACGCAGCTCGAGCGCGCGGGCTACGCGGCGCTGCGGTTCGACTACTCGGCGACCGGTGACTCGACTGGCGACGACGGCGACGGCACGGTCGACGCGTGGCTGCGCGACATCGCGACCGCGAGCGACGAGCTGCAGGCGCGGGTCGGCGCCAAGCGGCTGGTGGTGGTCGGGCTCCGGCTCGGCGCGACCCTGGCGGCGCTGGCGACCCGCCGCGGCGGCTTGCGGCCGCGCCACCTGATCTTGTGGGATCCGATCGTCGACGGCGCCGCCTACCTGCGCGAGCTGGACACGTCGCACCGCAGCTACATGCGGGCCGAGCTGGGCGATCGCTGGATCGAGCCGCGCGCGGGCGGCGTACCGACCGAGTCGCTGGGCGCGGTGATCTCGCCGCAGCTCGCGGCGCAGCTGGGCGCGA
>JAYTAJ010000490.1:0-9163 GCA_043737575.1 Myxococcales bacterium
GTCGGCGTCTACCGGCTGTGGCGCGATCTCGGCTACGCGATCGGCGCGGTGCTCGCGGGCCTCACCGCCGACGCGCTCGGCCTGTCGGCCGCGATGCTGGTCGTCGCGGCCCTGACCTTCGCGTCGGGCGCGGTGGTCGCGGTGCGGATGGCCGAGACCCGGCCCGGCCGTCTCGGCGCAGCCCGCTTGACTGAATGAGTGATTCAGTTATTATCAGTCGATGTCACGCCCGCGCGCGCCGCACCGCCTCGACGACCTGATGGTCGCGGCGACGCGGGTGTTCGCGACGCTGGGATACCGCCGCGCTCAGATGGCGGACGTCGCGCGCGAGCTGGGGGTGTCGGCGGGGACGCTGTACCTCTATGCCGAGAGCAAGGAGGCGCTGTTCGATCTGGTGGTGCGGCACGGGCTCGCCGCGCCGATCGCCGCGACGGGACTGGTGCTTCCCGTCCGCACCCCGGCACCGGGGGCCACGCTCGCGTACCTCCGCACAGCGATCGATCACGCCGCGCACTGGCCGCTGCTCGGCGCGGCGCTCCAGGCGCGCGCGCCCAAGGACGTCGCCGCCGAGCTGACGGCGATCCTGGGCGAGCTGGCGGCGTCGATGCGGCGCCACCGCTGGGGGCTCATCGTGCTGGCGCGATCGGCCCTCGACTGGCCCGAGCTGGCCGCGGTCTTCGTCGGCGGGCTGCGGGCGCGCATCCTCGCCGATCTCGAGGCCTATCTACGGCGACGGATGAAGGGCGGCAAGCTGCGCGCAGTGCCCGATCCGACGGTCGCCGCGATCGTCATCAACGAGACGCTCGCGTTCTGGGTGCTGCATCGGCTCGGCGATCCGGGCTACGCCGCGATCCCCGACGACCTCGCGGAGCGAACCGCGATCGACATGCTGGTCCATGGGCTGCGGCGGGAGCCCTGATGCGCGCGCTCTTCCACTTCCTTCGCCACGCACCCGCGACGCTGCGCTTGAAGCGGCGGCTCGACCAAGGGCAGCTCTACGACGCGTTGATGGATCGCGCCGATGCCGCCGGCCTCGGCGCCCGCCGCGACGCGCTGGTCGCAGGGCTCATCGGCGACGTCGTCGAGATCGGCGCGGGCACCGGCCGCATGTTCGCGCGCTATGGCGCCGACGCCCGCGTCACCGCGCTGGAGCCCGATCGCGGGTTCCGGACCCGCGCCGTCACGGCCGCCGCGATCGCGCGCGCACCGATCACGCTGGTCGACGGCCGCGCCGAGGCGATTCCCTTGCCCGACGCCAGCGTCGACGCCGCCGTGGTCTGCCTGGTGCTGTGCAGCGTCGGCTCGGTCGCGGCGGCGCTGGCCGAGCTGCGGCGGGTCGTGAAGCCGGGTGGCGAGGTCCGGCTCCTCGAGCACGTGTGCAGCGACCGCGTCGTCGCGGGCTTCGTCATGCGCGCGTTCAACTGGCTGTGGCGGCTCGTCAACGGCCAGGGCTGCAACATGCATCGCCGACCGCTGCCCGCGTTGCGCGCGGCGGGCTTCGAGATCGTCGAGGTCGAGCCGTTCCAGGTCTTCAGCCCCGGCATGCCAGCGTTCCCGCTGCGCCGGATCGTCGCCCGCGCCCCAGGAGGTCCATCGTGACGCTTCGCCAGCTGCTGCCGTTGATCGGGTTCGTCGTCCCCACCGTCGTCATCGGCTACGGCGTGGTCATCCCGCGCAGCTGCATCGCGGGGGTGAACGAGCTGACGATCGGCTTCGCCACCACCGTGCTGGGCGCCTGCGTGACCTACGTCCTCGGTCTGCGCGTCGCGCTGGCGCCGCCCAAGACGTGAGGCGTGCCGCGGCGGGCCGTGCGTCCACCTTGATCGCTCAGTGGCGGTGGCCGTGGTGGATGTCGGGGGCGTGCTCGTGATCGTGGTCGGCCGGCTCGTGCTGGTGCGGGTGCGAGTGCTCGCCGATCACCGGCGGGTCGTGGTGGTGACCGTGGTGGCCGTCGTCGTGGCGGTGCGCGTGATCGTGGTCGTCGGGCGCGTGGCCGTGCCGATGACCGTGGCGCTCGGTGACGTGCAGCCACACGCCGGTCGCGAACAGCGCGGCGGCGACCGCGGTCCACGGGCCGGCTGAGCGATCGCCGAGCACGAACGCAAGCGCGGCGCCGACGAACGGCGCGAGCGCGAACACCGAGCCGGTGCGTCCTGCCCCGATGCGACGCTGCGCGAGCAGGTAGAAGCGCAGGCTCAGGCCGTAGCCGGTCGCGCCGCACGCCAGCAACGCGGCGATCGCCGCGACGGCAGGCGCGGGCTCGCCGGACACCAGCGCGGCGATGCCGGTGAAGGTGGCGCCGAGCCCGCCCTTCGCGACGATCACGTCGAGTGGCTCGCGCTCGGCGAGCGGACGGGTCAGCGTGTTGTCGGCCGCCCACGCCAGGGTCGCGGCGGCCACCGCGACCACGCCGATCAACCCCCAGCTCGCCGCGCTTGACACCGCGAGCGTCAACGTCGCGCCCCCGGCCGCCATCGCCGCGACCGCCACCGCGACGCGTCTTCCGATGGGCTCGCGGTAGAACCCGCGCGCCAGCAGGACCGTGAACACCGCCTCGAGGTTGAGCAGCAGCGCGCCGACCGTCGCGCCCGCGCGCTGGAGTCCCCACGCCAGCAAGGTCGGGGCGATCGCGCCACCGACCAGCGCCACCGCGATCACGCGCGGCGTGTCACCGCGCCGCAGCCTGGCGCCACTCGGCGTCGCGACCAAGCGCAGCAGCAGCGCCGCCGCGGCGGCACCGCCGTACAGCAGCGCTGCGGTCGTGAATGGCCCCACGCCGCGCCCCATCCACGCCACGACCGGCGTCGTCACGCCGAACGCCACCGCCGCGATGGTGGCGAACAGGACGCCCGTGGCGATCGGCGAGCGGGGTGACACGGCGGCTCACCCTAGCGCATCAGTGGGTGTGCCCATCGTCGCCACCATGGTCGTGGTCGTGCCCGGGCGCTTCCTTCGCTGCGCCCGCGACCGGCACGTCGATGACGAAGCTCGCGAGCAGCGGCTTGCCGCCGGGGCGGAACTCGGCCCACACCTTGTACCTACCCGCGGCTGGCAGCGTGGAGTGAAACTGGACCTTGGAGCCGGTGCCGCCGAGCGGGTGGCTGTGGAGGTAGGAGGTCGTGTCCTCGCCGATGATCACGCAGTGGCCGCGCGCGCCGAGGTAGTTCTGCAGATCCACGACCGGTGCACCCTTGTCGAAGATCTCGAACTCGAGCACCGCGTCGCCGCCCGCGGTCAGCGGGGCCTTGGACCGGACGCTGACCTCGAAGCCATCAAAGCTGCCGCGCGCGGGTAGCGCGCGCGCGACGAGCGGCTGGCGCGCCGCGGGCTCGCCGGAAACGACGACGGTGCCGCGGGCGACCGCCTGCGGCCCGCCAGTCGGCCTGAAGTCGGCGAAGACGACGTAGCTTGCGGACTGCGGCAGCGTGACGTCGACGGTGAACGTGCCGTCGGGCCGCGGCTCGGGGTGGACGTGCGCGAACGCGCTCAGATCGGGCGCGACCACGATCAGGTGGATGAGCTTCTCGTGGACGACGTCGAGCGTGCTGACCCGTGCCCCCGCGGCGTCCTGGAGCTCGAGGATCAGCGTCGCCTGGGCGCCCGCGGCGAGCGTGCCCTGAGGCGTGACGATCAGGCTGAACGGGCCCACCGGTGCCGGCGTCACCGCGGTGGCGGTCATGGCGTCTCGCGGCGACGCGGCGTGCTCGTGCGCACCTGATCCGCTGGCGTGGGGCGGTGCGGGGGCTGACGCCTTCTTGTCACAGGCGGCGATGGGGAGGAGAGACGCGATGATCGCGAACAGCGCATGACGCTTCATGGGGACTCCTTGGTGGGACGGGTCGGGTGGCGAGGCCTGGCGATCCACGCGTACAGCGCGGGCACGACGAGCATGTTGAGCGCGGTCGACGACAGCAGGCCGCCGAGGATCACGACGCCCATCGGCGCCTGCAGCTCGTTACCGGGCTCGCCGCCCGCGACCACCAGCGGGATCAGCGCGAGCCCCGCGCACAGGGCGGTCATCAGCACCGGCGACAGCCGCTCCAGCGAGCCGCGGATCACCGCGTCCGCGACCGTCGCGCCCTCGGCGGTGCGCAGGTGCTCGTAGTGCGAGATCATCATGATGCCGTTGCGGGTCGCGATGCCGAACAGCGTGATGAAGCCGACCAGCGACGCGACGCTGAGCACGCCGCCGCCGAGCGACACCGCGACCACGCCGCCGATCAGCGCCAGCGGCAGGTTGACCATGATCAGGAGCGCGTTGCGCACCGAGCGGAACGACAGGAACAGCAGCAGGAAGATGCCGACGACGACCAGGATGCCGAGCAGCGAGATGGTGCGCGTCGCGGCCTGCTCGCTCTCGAACTGGCCGCCGTAGACGACGTAGTAGCCGTCGGGGAAGACCACGTCGCGCTCGATCCCGGCGCGGATGTCGTCCACGACGCTGCGCAGGTCGCGGCTGCCGACGTTGGCCGAGACCACGATGCGGCGCTGCACGTTCTCGCGCGAGATCGTGTTGGGCCCGACGTCGTCGCGAATGGCGGCGAGCATCTTGAGCGGCACCTTGGCGCCCGACGGCGTGTCGACGACGGTGTTGCGGATCGCGTCGAGATCGGCGCGCTGCGCGTCCTGGTAGCGGACCACGACGTCGTAGGTGCGCTGGTTCTCGAGGACCTTGGTCACCGTGGTGCCCGCGAACGCGGTCTCGACGATCTCGGCCAGCTCCCCCGCGCGCAGCCCGTGGCGCGCGATCGCCTCGCGGTCGAAGATCACCGCGAGCTGCGGGACGTCGACCTGCTGCTCGATCTGCAGATCGACCACGCCCGACACCCGCGCCATGACCTGCTTCACCTGCTCGGCCGAGGCCCGGAGCTGGGTGAGATCGTCGCCGAAGATCTTGATCGCGATGCTGGCGCGCGTGCCCGACAGCATGTGATCGATCCGGTGCGCGATCGGCCCGCCGATCGTCACCGCCATCGGGATCACGCTGAGCTCCTGGCGCAGCGCGGTGAGGAAGGCTTCCTTGGAGCGCGACCCCGGCCGCAGCCGGACGTCGATCTCGGCGGCGTTGACGTCCTGGGCGTGCTCGTCGAGCTCGGCGCGGCCGGTGCGACGCGCGGTCGAGATCACCTCCGGGAACCGCATCAGCGTCGCCTCGACGCGCCGTCCCAGCCGGTCTGACTCCTCCAGCGACGTGCCGGGCAGGGTCACCACGGCGATCGTCAACGCGCCCTCGTTGAACTCGGGGAGAAACGTCCGCCCGAGGAACGGCACCAGCGCGATCGCCCCGGCCAGCATCGCCGCGGCCGCCGCCACCACGATCGACGGCCGCCGCACCACCGCGGTGAGCAACGGTCGGTAGCTGCGCTTGAGCACGCGCACCAGCCACGCGTCGCCGTGGGCCAGCGACCGGGCGCGCGGCAGGACGTACGCGCACAGCGCGGGCGTGAGGGTCAGGGCGACCACCAGCGAGGCGAAGATCGCGACGAGGTACGCCAGCCCGAGCGGCCGCAGCAGCCGGCCTTCGACGCCGGTGAGGAAGAACAGCGGCACGAACACCACCATCACGATCAGCGTGGCGAACACGATCGAGCCGCGGACCTCGCGCGAGGCGTCGAAGATGACGTCGTCGGCGCGGCGCCGCTGGTCCTCGGGCAGCGCGCGGTTCTCGCGCAGCCGGCGGAACACGTTCTCGACGTCGATGATCGCGTCGTCGACCAGCGCGCCGATCGCGATGGTGAGGCCGCCGAGGGTCATCGTGTTGATGGTGATGTCGAGCGCGTCCATCGCGAGCATCGCGACCACCAGCGACAGCGGCAGCGACGCCAGCGAGATGAGGGTGGTGCGGACGTTCCACAGGAACAGGAACAGGATGATCGCGACCAGGATGGCACCGTCGCGCAGCGCCACCGAGACGTTGCGCACCGCGGTGTTGATGAAGTCGGCCTGGCGCACCTTGTTGCGCTCGATGACCATGCCCGGGGCCAAGGTCCGCTGGATCGCAGCGAGCTCGGCGTCGATCCGCGCGGTCAGCGCGAGGGTGTTGGCGCCCGGCTGCTTCTGGATGCCGATGACCACCGCCCGCTCGCCGTTGGACGAGCCCTCGCCGCGCTTGATCGCCGCGCCGACCTCGACGACGGCGACGTGCTCGACCAGGATCGGCACGCCGTCGCGCACCGTCACCACCGCGCGCCCGAGGTCGGACTCGCGCTGGATCCGACCGACGCCGCGGATCAACGCCTCCTGGCCGCCGCGGACGAAGAAGCCGCCGGTCGAGTTGGCGTTGGACTGGGCGAGCGCCTCGCTCACCTCGACGAGGGTGACGTCGAAGGCGCGCAGCCGATCCGGATCGACCCGCACCTGGAACTGCCGGACGTCGCCGCCGATCGGCACCACCTGCGCGACCCCGGGCAACGACAGCAGGCGGCGGCGGATCGTCCAGTCCGCGACCTCGCGAACCTCCATCGGCGTGTGGCGATCGCTGCGGACCGCGATGAACAGGATCTCGCCCATGATCGACGAGATCGGCGCCAGGGTCGGCGGGCTGATGTCGGGCGGCAGCTGCGCCGCCACGAGCTGGAGCTTCTCGTTGACGATCTGCCGGGCGATGTACTTGTCCATGCCCCAGTCGAACTCGACCCAGACGATCGAGATGCCGATGCCCGACGACGACCGGACCCGGCGGACGCCGGTCGCGCCGTTGACCGCCGCCTCGATCGGAAACGTCACCAGCGTCTCGACCTCCTGGGGCGCCAGGCCGTGGGCCTCGGTGACGACGGTGACCGACGGCGCGGTGAGATCCGGGAAGACGTCGACGGGCATGCGCAACGTGGCAACCGTGCCGTACGCCAGCACGCCGATGGCCGCGATCACGACGAACAGTCGGTTCGCGATCGACCAGCGGATGATTCGGTCCATGATCGACATGTCATTCCTCAGTGCGCGTGGCCATGGGCGGGGACCGACCCCGAGGCCGAGGCCAGCTTGATCTCGTAGGCGCCGACGGTGACGACGTGTTCACCGCGGGTGATGCCCTCGAGCACCTCGACCCAGCCGTTGGAGCGGACGCCGAGACGCAGCGGACGTCGCTCGAAGGCTTCGCCCTCGACCATCACGTAGGCGATGCTCTTGCCGCCGTCCTCGACGATCGCCGCCTCGGGGATCGCCAGGCCCTGGCGCGGAGCGCCCGTGGCGATCGACACCCGCGTGAAGTTGCCGATGCGGAGCTTCCCCGCGCGGTTGTCGACCTCGAAGATCACGGGCGTGGTGCGCGTGCGCGGATCGATCACCCGGCCGATCGTCACCAGCGTGCCGTTGCGCTCGTCGACCGTGAAGGCGTCCTGGTAGCCCTCGATCGTGAACCACGCCGAGCGAGCGCCCTCGACCCGCGGGATGTCGGGCTCGAAGACGTTGGCGACCAGCCACACGCGGTCGAGATCGATCACGCTGAACAGGAGCTGGCCCTCCTCGACGTTCTCACCCGATGCCACCTTCAGCGCGACCAGCGTACCGTCGATCGGCGCGCGGACCTGGAAGCGACGGCCGCCCGAGCCCGCGTCGTACTGGGCGAGGCGTCCGCGGACACCGCCCTGGCGCGCCTCGGCGACGCGGAGTCGGGTGCGCGCGTCGTCGACGGTCCGGCTCGACGCGGCCTGATCGGCGACCAGTCGCTCGCTGCGCGCGAGCTCGACCTTCGCGGCGTCGACCTCCGCGCCCGCCGCGAGGACGTCGGCGGCGAGGGTGGCGCGATCGCCGCCCGCCACCAGCCGGGGGGCGATGGTCGCGAGGAGCTGGCCCTCGGCGACCGGCATCCCGATCAGCGGCACCGGCTCGGCGAGGACGAGGCGACCGCCGCTCGGGGCGCTGATCTGCGCCTCGCGACCGGCGACCGGTCGGATCTCGCCGCTGGCGCGAACGCCGTCCTGCAGATCGCGCTCGCCGACCGCGACCGTCGCGAAGTCGGTCTTCCACTGCTGCTCCTTCAGATAGACGATCCGGCCGGGCGTCTCCTCGTCGGCGCCGAGGGCGGTGCGCGCCGCGGCGTCGTCCGCGAACACGACGCAGCCGCCGATCGGAAACGAGTCGGTCAGCTGCGGTCCGGTGATCGTCATGCTGAGCGCGCAGGGGCCCGCGCGGGTGGGCGTGATCACCGGCCGGAAGATGCCGGGGTTGGTCGGCAAGTCCGCCTTGGCCTCGACCTTGGTGCCGTCTGCGTAGGTCAAGGTCAAGGTCGCCGCACCAGCTGTCACCGCCTTGAAGCTCGGCATCTCGGTGACGTGGGCGGCGAACGAGCTCTCCTTGCCGACGATCAACGGCCGGTACTCCATGAAAAGCTCCGTCCGGGCCGCCCACAGCGTCACGGACTGGCCGGGCAGCTCGACCTCCTCCTCATGCGGCGGGTGCGAGCCCCCGGGGCCGTGGTCGTGGCCCTTCTCGTTGCCGCAGGCGGCGAAAGCGCCGAGCAGGAGCGCCGCAGTCAGCGGAGCGCGGGATCGAATCGTCAGCATCTTGGTCCTCACGGGCGGCGCCCCAGGGCAAGCCACAGGTCGAGTTCGGCCAGACGCGCGTCGCGTCGAGCGTCGAGATCACGCAGGCGGGTGTCACGGGCGGTCTGGTAGGCATCGAGGAGTTCGACTACGCCGCTGGCACCCTCGCGGTAGCCGGTCTCGGCCGAACGGAGCAGGTCGTCGAGCTTCGACAGCTGCTCGGCGGCGAGCGTCCTCGCCTGCCCGATCCGGCGGGTCAGGACCGTATGGCGCGCCTGCACCGCCGCCGGCACCTGCGCCTCGATCACGCGCGCCTCGGCCTCGGCGACCCGGCGAGTCGCCCGGGCACGCGCGACCTGCGCGCCGCCGCGGTCGAAGACCGGCAACGTGAAGCTGAGCCCGATCGTGTAGCCAACTGCGGTCTCGTCACCGAGGTCACTCGACATGAAGCCCGCCGAGAGGCCGAGCTCGGGAATCCAGCCGCGCTCGGCCGCGCCGGCCCGCTGCTCGGCGCTGCGGGCGCGGAGCTTGGCGGCCTGATAGTCGTTGCGGCCGCCGAGGACGTCGGATGCATCGGAGCCGAGCGGCGCCGGCGGCGCCGGCAGCGCCAGCGACGACTGCGCATCGATCAGCTCGTCCGGACGCCCGACCAGCGCGGCGAGCTGCGCACGCGCCTCGAA
>JAYTAJ010000491.1:0-9159 GCA_043737575.1 Myxococcales bacterium
GCCCTCGACGTCGAAGGTCGCGCCGTGGCACGGGCACTCGAAGCGCTGGGTCGGCGCCGCGTAGTCGATCGCGCAGCCCTTGTGCGGACACACCGACGACAGCACCGCGATCGCGCCGTCCTTGCCGCGGCGGATCCACGCTGCGCCGAGGGCGACGTCGCGGGTCGACGCCCAGGCGTCGCGCACCGTGTGCGCCACGATCGGCACCCGCACCGGATCGGCGCCGAGCTGCGCCACGCCGATCGCGTCGATCGGTTCGGTCGCCGCGGTCACGATCGGCTCGCCGATCGGATGGACCAGGAACCGTGCCGCCGGGATCAGCACCGCCGCACCGACGCCACACCCCACCGCCCCCGTGGCGAGCTTCAGGAAGCGCCGCCGTCCTTCATCATCGGCCATGCTCGGACGGTACTACGAGCCAGTCGCCAGAGAGATCAGCCGAAGGTGCGCTCGTCGCGCTCCTGGTCTTCCTTGCAGCGGATGCAGAGGCTGGTCTCGGGCCGCGCCTCGAGCCGCTTCTTGCCGATCGGCTCGTCGCACGACTCGCAGTTGCCGAAGGTGCCGTCCTCGATCTTCTTCAGCGCGAGGTCGAGCTTGCCGAGCAGGCTCTTGTCGCGGCCGCGCAGGCGGAACTCGAACGACTGGTTGTACTCGGCCGAGGCGAGATCCATCTCGTCGGGCAGGTCGCTGGTATCGAGGGTCATGTTCTCGGTCAGGGTCTTGCGAGCCCGGTCCACGACCGCGTGGCGCTTCTCCTCGAGCAACTCCTTGAACTTGAGGAGCTCCTTCTTGGTGAGCGGCTTGATGGCTGCTGATGCGGCGGCGGTGCTGGTCGACACGTCGTGCCCCCTCTGAATGTCACACGGAGACCGGGCCCACCCGGTCGTTTGCAAAAGGCCGCATACAATAGTGTCGAAGCGTGCTCGTGACAACCCCTGAGGGGCCACCCGCGCCGACATTCGTCCGCACCTTGACATGGTGTAGGTCCGCCGACGAGAATTGCACCAACATGGCCGGTTCCGACAAACGCAAGCAGTCTCTCTACTTCCCCGAGGACATGCTCAAGGAGATCCAGGACGAGGCCGCCCGGCAAGACCGGTCGCTGTCGTGGATCGTGCAGAAAGCCTGGAAGATCGCGCGCAAGGAGATCATGAAGTACCCCTCGGTGAACGAGTTCCCGGGCGAGGAGGACACGAAGGAGATCTCGTAGCGCGCGATGTGCGCGCGCTGGGGTTACGCAGCCGCGCCGAGCGACGGCACGCGCCTCTTCTACGAGGACGATGATCGCGGCGATCCCCGGACGCCCGTGATCCTGTGCGACGGCATCGGCTGCGACGGCTACGTCTGGCGCTACCTGCGCCCGAGCCTCGCACCGCGCCGCGTGGTGCATCCGCACTACCGCGGTCATGGCCGATCCCAGGCGCCGCGCGTCGCGACGCGGATCGAGGTCGAGGATCTCGTCGACGACGCGGTCGCGGTCCTCGATGACGCCGACATCGGCAACGCGATCTGGATCGGCCACTCGATGGGCGTGCAGGTCGCGCTCGAGGCGTGGCGGCGCCACCGCGATCGCGTCGCCGGCCTGGTGCTGGTGTGCGGCGCGCCGTCGCATCCGCTGCGCAGCTTTCGCGGCTCGGCCACGCTCGAGGAGCTGCTGCCGATGATCGAGCGCTGGGTGCTGCGAGTGCCGCGTATGATCAACGGCCTGACGCGGCGGCTGTTGCCGACCCGCCTCGCCCTGGAGATCGCGGGCCGGTTCGAGATCAACCGGACCCTGGTCAGCGCCGACGACTTCATGCCGTACCTCGAGGGCATGGCGCGGATGGATGTCCGGACCTTTCTGGCGATGCTCGCTGCCGCGGGACGTCACACCACCGATGCGATCCTGCCCGAGGTCGACGTGCCGACCCTCGTCGTCGCGGGCGGGCGTGACGGCTTCACGCCGCCCGAGCGTAGCCGCGAGGTGGTCGACCAGGTGCCGGGCGCCGAGTGGCTCGAGATCGAGGACGGCTCACACACTGCGCCGATCGAGCGGCCGGAGTTGGTCGATGAGGCGATCGCCACATTCTTCGCTCGGCGCGGGCTGTGACAATGACGATAACTTGTTGATAAAAGGCGATTATTCGGAGATGTTCGCGTGGCGATCCGCCGCACCCACACGACCCGGATTTTCCGCAAAAAGTCGTGGCTTTTCGTTTGGTGTTGGTGCAAGGTGCGCTTCCTCGCAGCAAGCCATATTGAGGGCTTAGCCGCGCGGTTGTGCGCTTTGCCGCTTCGATGTGGATGTCGGCGGGCGCGAGAAAGAGATGAGGAAATGACCCGTCCCGTCCTGCGCCGCCCCGAGGATGACAACGATGGCCTGGTCGCGTTGCCGCCGATCCAGTTGGTGCGCCAGCGCCTGCGAACGACTGTCAAGGAATTCGCCATTGCCTCCCCCGGTCGCCGCGCTGCGGCACTGGCCGCGGTCTGGATCGCGGCCACTGGCTGCGAGGCCGACCTCAACCACTACGATCCCGAGGAGGCGCTCCGCACCTACCGGATCATCGAGAGCGAGCTGCGCGCCGAGCTCCGCATCAGCGTGGGTCGGGGGATCACCAACGAGCCCCACACCGCCACGCGCAACACCATGATCCAGATGCTCGAGCACCTCGAGGAGCTCGAGGCGGCGGCGGTCGCGCCGCGCCCGGCGCGGCGCCGCCGGCGGCGCTAGCGTTTTTTCTGAACCCGGTGCGTGGTGCGTCGGGATCGACGCGAGCGCGGGCGGGGTCACGTGGCGCGAGAGCTCCGGAGGCCGAGCGCAGATTCGAGATCCGAGAGGATCGGATTGGATCGGATCGGATCGGCGGAGCCGATCGGTCGGACAGGGCGTGATGTCCGGGGATGGCCGGAAGTGGCCGAGTTCCGGCCACTGTTTGTCCGGGAACCGGACAGACGGTGGGTAAGCGCGCGAGGTGATGAGCGGGACGAGGCGGCATCGCGCTTGCTGTAGGGGCAGGGCATGTGTGCCCGTGCGTCCGAGGGTGGTGCGATCTGGAGTGAGCTGCAGGCGCGCGCGCGTCCGGTCGCGGTCGCGATGGCGATCGGACTTGTCGCGACGCCGCGACTCGCGTCGGCGGAGCGATGTCCGGGGGTGCGGCTGAAGGCGATCCAGGGCGCCGCGGTGCGGAACCTCGGGCTCGACGAGCGCCCGCGCTGGCGTGCGCGATCGCGGTGGGCCGCGGTGCTGCCCGTGGTGACCGTCCGCGCCGATCGCGGCATGGGCTGGGAGGACGGCGCGGCGCCGACCGCCGTCGATCACGATCAGGGCGCCGAGGTCCGGCTGACGTGGCGCCTCGATCGGTTGATCTACGATCCCGCCGAGCCGCGCCTCTACGACGACGAGCGCGCGGCGCGGCGCGCTCGGATCGCCCTCGATCAGGAGGTGACGCAGCGCTACTTCCAGTGGCGGCGCGCCGCCGCCGATGCCGAGGACGCCGACGACGGCGGCGACGACCGCGGCGAGCGGCTCGACGAGGCCGAGACCTTCGCGCAGCTCGACGCCCTGACCGGAGGCTGGCTCGCGAGCCAGATCGGCCAATGTCCATGACAGATTGTTGCGACTCGCCGCGCACCGTGAGGACAATGGCCGTCGGTGGCCACCGTCGATCAACCCCAGCGAGCGACGCCACGTCACGCGATCGACGCCGAGGTCACGCTGTCGGGGCCGAGCGGCCCGCTCGCGCACGGCCGCACCCGCAACCTGTCGGCGGGTGGGTTGTGCGCCCTGGTGTCGGCACCGATCGCGCGCGGTACCAGCGTCGACGTCGCCATCTCGCTCGTGTTCGAGGACAGCGGGTTGTCGGAGCCGCTGACCCTACCGGCGCGCGTCGTGTGGTCCACCGGCGTCGTCGATGGCGAGCAGGTCGGGCTCGCGTTCTTGCCGCTACGCTCCGACCAATCTGGGTACCTCGACATGTTCATCCGGTTTCTCGCGTCGTAGCAAAACGATCGTCGCTTCCTCTACACTCGTCGAGGGGACCGCGGCTCGTGGACCGGCTGTATACGGCCGAGCGCGCGCGCCCTCCAGGAGCTCGCATGCGTCGTTCTGCTCAGAGCATCCTCGTCATCATCGCGCTCGCGTCCTCGATCATCGCGATCGATCGCGGCGACGTCGTCGCGCAGCCGGTCAAGAACCGGATCTCGGTGATGGTCGACTCGTCGGGCTCGATGGTGATGACGCCGGAGATCGTCACCTTCACCAAGACCTGCGCGCCGACCGGGTGGGCTCCCTGCACCGGCAACGGCAACAACCCGCCCGACTCGCAGCAGACCTGCAACCCGTGCGTGACCGACACGATCACCTTCCGCCCGAGCTGCGGGAACTCGTGGACGGCGCAGTGCCGCACCGACTACGTGAACTGCCTCGCCCAGGTGACCGGGCAGGGCACGTGCAGCAACACGATGACGATCAGCGACGGCGTCGCGACGCGCGGTGACGGCTCGGCCGATCTCGGCGGCTGCGATCTCGACGGCGACGGCGCGCCCAACGACAGCCGCATGTACCAGGCCAAGGAGGCGCTCAACAACGTCGTCGCCACGTTCGGCGAGGTCGAGTTCGCGCTGTGGCGCTACCGCCAGGTCACGGGCGGCCAGACCTGCACCGGCGACGCGTCGTGCCCCGACACCCCGGGCGGGCTCAGCGTCATGTCGTGCGAGGATCACGACAACAACGTCGGCACCTCGCGGCTGTGCGCGCTCGACGCCGACATCCTCGACAACGCCACCAGCGCGGGCGTCGAGGGCCAGTGCAACCGCTTCACGTACACCGGCGCGGCGAGCACGTTCAGCTGCGACAACTGCGACTTCGCGACCACCTACGATCGCGCGACCTGCCAGATGTTCGATCTCGACGACGTGCGGACCATGGGCGTGTCGCCCCTCGACGGGACCTCGCCGGTGACGTGCTACCCGACCGCGCAGACCCAGCACCGCTTCATGCGCTACCACGGCGGGTTCATCAACGGCAGCGCCTGCGATCCGACCGGCGGTGAGCGCCTGGTCGACTTCCCGACCAGCGGCTTCGCCGACAACTACCCGGCGATCTCGTCGTGGATCGATCACAACCAGAACCCGTTCGCGACCCAGGACGAGCTGCGGCCCCAGGGCGGCACGCCGATCGCGGCGTCGCTGCGCGACATGCGCGTGTCGATCGAGACGTCGCTGCGCGCCGACAACAAGACGCCGTGCCGCAAGTACCAGGTCATCTTCCTCACCGACGGCGGCGAGAGCTGCGAGAACGTGGCCGCGGCGCAGACCGCTGCGCAGTCGTTCCAGAACATCTCGTTCATGAACCCGAGCGGCGTGAACGTCACCGGCTACAACGTGCCGGTCTACGTCATCGGCTTCGCGATCTGTCCGCCGGGCTCGCCGAACTGCCAGACCCGCACCGACCTCAACGCGATCGCGAGCAGCGGCGGCACCGGGCAGGCGATCCTGGTCAACAACCAGCTCGAGCTGCAGCTCGCGCTCGCCCAGATCGTCGCCGCGTCGGTGGTCACCGAGCGGTGCAACAACCTCGACGACGACTGCGACACGCTGGTCGACGAGGACTTCCCCGGCAAGGGCGCGGCGTGCAGCGCGGGCGTCGGCACCTGCTTCGATGCGGGCAACGTGGTCTGCACCGCCGATCAGCTCGGCCTCACCTGCGACGCGACACCGGGCGCGCCCGGCTCCGAGGTGTGCAACGGCCTCGACGACAACTGCGACGGTCTGATCGACAACGGCATCAGCTGCCAGTCGTGCGTCCCGGTCTGCACCGACGCCAACCAGTGCGACATCTGCAACAACCTCGACGAGGACTGCGACCTGCAGATCGACGAGGACTTCACGCCCGCGTCGTGCGGCATCGACACCGGGGCGTGCGCGACCGGCACCACCGCGTGCGTCGGCGGCATGCTCGGCTGCACCGGCGGCGTCGGACCGACCGCGGAGGCGTGCAACAACCTCGACGACGACTGCGACGCCATCGTCGATGGCATGACCCAGCGGTGCTACCCGGCCCCGACCGGGTGCAGCGTCGCGACCGGGGTCTGTCAGGGCGTGTGCCGCCTCGGCACCCAGACCTGCACCGCGGGCACGTTCGGCACCTGCGCTGGCGCGGTGACGCCCGGCGTCGAGATCCCGTGCAACCTGCTCGACGACGACTGCGATGGCCTCACCGACGAGGGCGCGGGCACCGAGCAGTGCAACGGCGCCGACGACGACTGCGACGGCCAGGTCGACGAGGGCGTCGCCGTCACCGATCCCGACATCGGCGACGCCTGCGGCACGCCACCGTTCCTCGGCGAGTGCCGCATGGGCGCCATCGCCTGCGTCGCGGGCGGGCAGCAGTGCCTCGGCGAGATCAACCCGACCGCCGAGGCCTGCGACACGCTCGACAACGACTGCGACGGCGTGGTCGACGACAACGTGGCCGGCTACGGCGGGCCTTGCGGCAGCACGATCGGCCGCTGCGATCCCGGCGTGCTGTCGTGCGTGAACGGCGGCCCGCAGTGCGTCGGTCAGGTCGGTCCGTTCGCCGAGACCTGCAACACCCTCGACGACAACTGCAACGGCTCGACCGACGAGACCGATCCGATGCTCGGCGACGTCTGCACCACGACCCCGAGCGGTCAGACCGTGACCACCGAGGCCGGCGAGTGTCGGTTCGGCCTGCTCGCGTGTCAGGTCGGCGGCCTCGCCTGCATCGGCGCGGTCGGTCCGACCGCCGAGCGCTGCAACGCGCTCGACGACGACTGCGACGCTCTCACCGACGAGGCGTTCCCGACGCTCGGCCAGGCCTGCACCAACGGCCAGGCCGGCGTGTGTCTGCAGACCGGCGTGTTCGTGTGCGCGCCAGGCGGTGGCGGCGTCGTCTGCACCGCGACGCCGGGCGCGCCCGGCACCGAGACCTGCAACGGCCTCGACGACGACTGCGACGGCACCGTCGACGAGGGGCCGCTGCCGCTGGTCGGCACCGAGTGCTCGCCCGCGACCGGCGTGTGCTCGCCCGGGCTGTGGGCGTGCACCGCGGGTCAGCTGGTGTGCGGCACGCCGTCGTCGGGCTCGCCCGAGGTGTGCAACGCCGCCGACGACGACTGCGACGCGCTGGTCGACGAGAGCCCGCCCGGCCTGCCGCTGCCTGGCGAGGACGAGGCGTGCGTCGAGCCCGGCTTCGAGCCGTTCATGGACATCGGCGAGTGCGAATTCGGCACGACCGAGTGCGTGAACGGCGATCTCGACTGCATCGGCTACCTCGGCCCGAGCCCGGAGATCTGCGATGGCCTCGACAACGACTGCGACGGCGTCGGCGACGATCTGGCGACCTGTCCCGACGTCGCGAACGCGTGCCACGCCGGCCAGTGCGTGGTGCCGTGCGGCCCCGGCGAGTTCCCGTGCCCGGGTGGCTTCATCTGCGAGCTGCTGCCCAACGTCCCCGTGCCCGGCAACTACTGCGTCGCCGATCCGTGCAACGGCGTGAGCTGCGGCCCCGACGAGGCGTGCGATCCGACCACCGGCGGCTGCCGCAACCTGTGCGACGGCGTCACCTGTCGGACCGGCGAGGAGTGCCGCGCTGGGTTCTGTCTCGACTGCTTCGACCTGCCGAGCCGATGCTTGCCCGGCGAGCTGTGCGTCGCCGATGGCGAGGGGGTCGGCCAGTGCGAGGACAACCCGTGCGATCCCAACCCGTGCAGCGCCGAGGAGGTCTGCATCGACGGCGCGTGCTCGGGCTCGTGCGCGGGCGGCTGTCCGTCGGGCCAGGAGTGCGTCGGCGGCGCCTGCGTCGACGACCCGTGCGACAATGTCACCTGCGGTCCGAGCCAGGTCTGCGATCCGACCGACGGCACCTGCGTCGCGTCGCGGTGCGAGGGCGTGCAGTGCAACCCCGGCGAGATCTGCGTCGCGACGACCGGCGCGTGCATCCCCGATCCGTGCGTGCAGACCAACTGTCCGATGGGCCAGGTCTGCACCGTCGATCCCGGCGGCCGACCGGTGTGCGACGTCCCCGACGCGCCCGACAACGTGCTGGTGACCGCCGCGGGCGGCGGCTGCTCGACCGGCGGGGCGACGGACGGCGGGCTGACCTGGCTGGGGCTTCTCGGGCTCGGGCTCGCGGTCCTCGGGCGGCGGCGGCGACGACGCGCGGCGCGCGGCGTGGGAGGTGCTGCGTGATCGCGCGCGGCGTCCTCCACGTCGGCCTGCTCGCGCTCGCGCTCGCGGCCGCGGCGTGCAACGTCAATCCCTACAACCTCGGCGGCACGGGCGACGGCGACGGTGGCCTCGACGGCGCGACCGACGGCCGCGGCGATGGCTCGGCGGGCGATGACGACGGCGGCGTCGACGCGGCGATCGACGGCGCGAGCTGCGTGCCGCGGGCCGAGCTGTGCAACCAGCTCGACGACGACTGCGATCAGGTCGTCGACAACGGCTTCAACTTCCAAGCCGATCCCAACAACTGCGGGACCTGCGGCAACGCCTGCACCTACCCGCACGCGTTCGGCACCTGCGATCAGGGCGGCTGCACCCAGGGCGGCTGTCAGCCGGGATGGAACGACACGGTGCCGGCCACCGAGGGCTGTGAGTACTTCTGCATCCCGACCAACGGCGCGGTCGAGGTCTGCGACGATCGCGACAACGACTGCGATGGCGAGCTCGACGAGGGCTTCAACCTCGACTCCGACGAGAACAACTGCGGGCGCTGCGGCAACGTCTGCAACCTCCTGCACGCGACCGCCGACTGCCAGCTCGGCGTGTGCGAGGTCGCGATGTGCGAGGCCGGCTTCGTCGACGTCAATCCCCTGGTGCCGGGCTGCGAGTACCAGTGCACGCCGAGCAACGGCGGCGTCGAGGCGTGCGACGGCGCCGACAACAACTGCGACGGCATGGTCGACGACGGCAACCCGGGTGGCGGCGCCAGCTGCGGCACCGACACCGGCCAGTGCACCGCGGGCTCGACCCAGTGCCAGTCCGGGGTGCTGTTCTGCGTCGGCGCGGTGAGCGGCGGCCCCGAGACCTGCAACAACCTCGACGACGACTGCAACGGCGCCGTCGACAACGGCTTCGACAAGCAGAACGATCCGGCCCACTGCGGCAGCTGCGCGCCGTGCGCCGCGCCCGCCAACGCGACCGCGGGCTGCGCGC
>JAYTAJ010000492.1:0-4009 GCA_043737575.1 Myxococcales bacterium
CCGCCGACCCAGGCGCCCGCCCATGGCGCCCATCACCGCGGCCGCAAGGAGCTGGCGCTGGTCTCGCTCGGCGCCCTCGGCGTCGTCTACGGCGACATCGGCACCTCGCCGCTGTACGCGATGAAGGAGTGCCTGACCGGCACCCACGGCGCGGTCCCGACCCACGACAACGTCCTCGGCGTGCTGTCGCTGGTGTTCTGGGCCCTCGTCCTCATCATCTGCATCAAGTACCTGACGTTCGTCCTCCGCGCCGACAACAAGGGCGAGGGCGGCATCCAGGCCCTGGCCGCGCTGGTGGCGTCGGCGGACAAGCGCAAGGGCCGCACCCGCCTCGCCATCCCCATCCTGATGGCGCTGTTCGGCACCGGCCTCCTCTACGGCGAGGGCGTGCTGACCCCCGCGATCTCGGTGCTCAGCGCCGTCGAGGGCATCAAGGTGGTGTCGCCGACCGTCGAGCACCTGGTCGTGCCGATCACGGTGACGATCCTCATCGGCCTGTTCCTGGTGCAGCGGTTCGGCACCCACCGCATCGGCACCGTGTTCGGCTACATCATGCTCCTGTGGTTCGTGACGATCGGCATCACGGGCGTCACCTGGATCGTGAAGGCGCCGTCGGTGCTGACCGCGATCAACCCGGCCTACGCGGTCGGCTTTCTGATCGACAACCACGTCCACGGCTTCCTCCTGCTCGGCTCGGTGGTGCTGGTCGTCACCGGCGGTGAGGCGCTGTACGCCGACATGGGGCACTTCGGCCGCGTGCCGATCCGCCTGGCCTGGTACGCGGTGGTGTTCCCCGGCCTGATGCTCAACTACTTCGGCCAGGGCGCGCTGTTCATCACCTCGCCCGAGGGCTCGATCACCAACCCGTTCTTCCAGATGGTCGACGGCCCGATGCAGTACCCGATGATCGGGCTGGCGACGCTCGCCGCGATCATCGCGTCGCAGGCGCTGATCTCGGGCGCGTTCTCGCTGACCCACCAGGCGGTGCAGCTCGGCTACGTGCCGCGGGTGACGATCATCCACACCTCGGAGAAGGCCGAGGGCCAGATCTACATCCCCGAGGTGAACTACCTGCTGATGGTGGCGTGCATCGCGGTGGTGCTCGGGTTCGGCTCGAGCGCGAAGCTCGCGGGCGCCTACGGCGTCGCGGTGACCGGGACGATGGCGACCACGTCGATCCTGTACTTCCTGGTCCGCAAGAACGTGTGGAAGCTGCCGCTCGGGCCGTCGATCGCGATGCTGGTGGTGTTCCTCGGCATCGACCTGGTGTTCTTCTCGTCGACGCTCGCCAAGATCCACAAGGGCGGCTGGCTGCCGCTGACGTTCGGCGCGGTGGTGTTCATCGTGATGACGACGTGGTGGCGCGGCCGCATGGAGCTGTCGAAGGTGATGGACCTGGGCAACCTGCCCGACGAGCTGTTCCTCGACGACGTCGAGACCCAGGCGCTGCATCGGGTCAAGGGCACCGCGGTGTTCATGACGTCGAACCCCGACGGCATCCCCAACGTCCTCATGCACCACGTGAAGCACAACCAGGTGCTGCACAAGCAGGTGGTGCTGTTGTCGATCCGCACCGAGGGCGTGCCGTGGGTGCCGGGCAACTCGTCGCTCCAGGTGAAGGATCTCGGCCAGGGCTTCTTCCGCGTCGAGGCGCGGGCCGGCTTCATGCAGTCGCCCAACGTCCCCAAGATCCTGACGCGGTGCGAGAAGCACGGCCTCACCACCAACCCGGCGACGACGACGTACTACCTCGGGCGCCAGTCGCTCTTGACGACCGGCCGCAGCCCGATGGCGCGCTGGCGCAAGATCATGTTCGCGTTCCTCGGGCGCAACTCGCGGCCGCCGACCGACTTCTTCGGCCTGCCGCCCAACCGCGTCGTCGAGCTCGGCCTGCAGATCGAGCTGTAGGTCAGGCCCGCAGCAGCTCGAGCAGGGCGGCGGCAGCGGGGGTTAGGTGGGCGGCGCCGCGGTGGCGGATCGCCAGGCGGCGGCGGACCGGCGACCAGCGCTGGGCGATCTCGACCAGGCTGCCGCGCGCGAGGTCGGTCGCGACCGCGAGACGGCTGACCAGCGCCATGCCGATGCCGGCGCGGACGTGGCCCTTCACCGCGGCGATCGAGCCGAGCTCCATCGCGATCACCGCGTCGGCGACGCGCTCGAGCAGGAGCGCGCGGGTCGGCGAGCCGGGCGTGAAGGTGATCCACGGCGCGGTGCGCGGATCGCAGTCGGGCGCGGCGACGACGATCAGCTCGTCGTCGGCGCCCTTGCCGAGGCGATCGAGCGGGCGGCGCGGCGAGCCGCGGCGCGGCGCGGTGATGACCGCGAGATCGAGGGCGCCCTCGTCGACCGCGCGCTCGAGATCGTCGGTGTAGCCCTCGCGCAACGACAGCGCGATGCCGGGGCGGGCGCGGCGGTAGCGGGCGAGGATCGGCGGCAACAGGTACGTGCACGCGGTGGCGCCGCCGCCGATGCGGACCTCGCCCGCGGTCAGCCCCTGGATCTCGGCGACCGCGCGGCGGCCGTCGGCGAACGCGGCCAGCGCGGCGTGGGCTTTCGGCAGGAACGCGCGGCCGGCCGCGGTCAGCGCGGCGCCGTGGCGGCCGCGATCGAACAGCCGGGCGCCGACCTCGTCCTCGAGGCGGTGGATCGCCGCGGTCAGCGCGGGCTGGGACAGGTGGACCCGATGCGCGGCGGCGGTGAACGTCCCCGCGGTCGCGACCGCAACGAACTGCTCAAGCTCGCGAAGCATGGCCGCGATCGTTACATCGATACCACCGATGGAAACCATCAAATCATTCGACGATCGGCGACCCCGCGATCGTGGCATCACACCAGGCGTGTTGACCCTGATGGCGATCGGCATCCTCGGCGGCGTGCTCACCACCCTCACCGGCGTCGGCGGCGGCATGGTCGCGCTGTCGCTCCTGGCGCTCATCATGCCGCCGGTCCCGGCGCTGGCGATCTCGGCCGCCGCGCTCGCGGTCGGCAACGGCCACCGCATGGCGCTGTTCGCGCGCGCCATCGATCGCCGCATCGCGGTGCGGTTCGGCCTCGGGCTGGTGATCGGCGCGCTGCTCGGCGCCCGGTTCGTCGCGTCGATCCCCGAGGCGGTGCTCCACTTCGCGCTGATCGCGATCGCCGTGCTCGCCCTCGCCAAGGCCGTCGGCCGCGTCGCGCTGGCGCCGTCGCCGCGGTTCCTGACCGCGTCGGGCGCCGTGACCGGCGTCGTCGGCGCGGGCGCGGGCGGCGCGGGCGTCCTGGTCGCGCCCGTCCTCCTCGCGGCCGGGCTGCGCGGCGAGGCCTACATCGCCACCGTCGCCGCCTGCGCCATCGCGCTCAACGGCGCCCGCGTCGTCGGCTACGGCCTCGGCGGCCTCTACGATCGCGCGATGATCTTGCCGATCGCGTGCCTCGCCGCGGCGCTGATCGCGGGCAACCTGATCGGCCGCGCGCTGCGGCGCCGCACCAGCGCGACCGTCCTCCATCGCATCGAGCTCTCCACGCCCCTGGTCGCCATCGTCCTCACCCTCGTCGGCTGGTAGCCGGCCCAAGACTGTCGGCATCGGGCCACGGTCGATCTGGTATCGTCGGGCGATGAGCGCGATGAGGATCATGATCGGAGCGATCGCGCTGGCGGTCGGCGGGCAGGAGGCGGCGGCGGCGCCGGCGAGTGACCGCTGCGAGGCGGGCAAGGCGTGCGGGAAGCTGACGGTGCACGCCGACGTCAACGACGCGACGGTGGTGATCGGCGCGGGCGCGGCGCGCGGCAAGACGCCGCTGACCTTGTCGCTCAAGCCGGGCGTGTACGTCGTCATCGTCACCAAGGCGACGCGCAAGGAGTGGCGGCAGGTGGTGCAGGTGAAGGCCGACGTCACGACCGTCGAGCTGGCGACGCTGTCGGGGTTGCCGAGCGGCAAGACCCGCGCCGATCGGCTGCGCTGCGACGACGGCGATCTGAACGGCTGCGGCGATCTGGGCGTGACGTTCGGCTGGAGCGGCGATGCCAAGC
>JAYTAJ010000493.1:0-1677 GCA_043737575.1 Myxococcales bacterium
GCGCGAGGGGTGTCCGACGGCGGCGGCGCGGACGTGGTTGCTCGGCGGCGGGTGGCGCCGCGGTGGTGGAGCCATCGCGATCGACGAGGTTCCGGGACCGGCGCCGTGACGTCGCGGACGTGACGACCCGTCGAGAGTCGGTCCTCGATCGCCGCCGCGGATCGCCGGTCAGCGCGACATCTTCGAGATGTGCATGCGCGCCTCGATCGACAGCGCCTCGAACAGGATGCCGATGCCGCGCGGCAAGGTCACCGCTTCGCCCAGCGCGTCGGCGAGCTCGCAGTCGCGGGTCCGCACCCACAGCACCCAGCCGATCGCCTCGATCGCGCCGTACTGCGGCAGCTCGAAGCCGACCCGCACCCGCGACAGCAGCGGCAGCGGGTCGCAGGCGATGAACGCGCCGTTGGTCGACAGATCGCGGACGATGCCAGGCGCGGCCTGACCGACGCTGGCGCGATCGGCCTCGACCCGGACGTAGACCGCGGCCACCGTCGGATGCAGCGCGATGTCGGGCTGGCCGATCGACTCGATGGTGGCCGCCACGCTGACGGCGACGCGGCGTGCCCGACGGTGTTCTCCTGACATTGCGGTGACTATACGCGAGCGCGCACCGGTCGCGCGCGCCCGCAAGTGGGGCATCATGGTGCGATGGCTCCCGAGGACGCACGCTTCCGGTTCCGACCTCGGCTGCGGGCGCTCGCCCTCGGCGTGATCGCCCTCGGCGCCGCGGTGGTCGGCTACGGCGCGCTGCACGGCAACGTCGGCCTCGCGGTGAGCGGCGCGGTCGGCCTGGCGCTGGGCGCCGCGTACCTGGCGTCGCCGACCTGGCGCCTGACCGTCGTGATCGACGCCGAGGGACTCGAGGTGGTCGGCGGCCAGCGCCGCCGCTTCCGCCTGGCCTGGGGCGACGTGGTGAAGGTGACCGCGTCGCCGACCACCACGACCTGCTTCGTCGACGGCGGCGCCCCCGAGCGCAGCCTGCTGGTGCCGGGCGACGGCGCGCCCGCGCCCTACGACCTCGAGGGCAAGGCCGCGCTGTACGCCGCGATCATCGCGCGGGTCCCCGCCGATCGGATCCATCAGGTCGGTCGGCTGGACGACGCCCCCCAGAGCGTGTGAATCATCCCGCAATGACGCACGCCTCGGCTCACAGAGCAGAGCCCCTTCCGATTCCCTTCGGGAATCTCCACGGTCTCTGATACCCAGCACCCCGGATGTCGCTGTTCCCGGCCAGCCGGCAGATCACGCTCGACGCGGCCATGCGCGATCTGCGCAGCGGCTCGCCCAAGGCGCGCACCCTCGCCGCCCACGCCCTCGGCGACGCCGGCCCGGCCGATCGCGACGCCGCGCGGGCCGCGCTGGTGAAGGCTCTCGACGACGATCGCCACGAGGTCCGGGCCGAGGCCGCGGCGTCGCTCGGCGCGCTCGAGGCGACTGGCGGCGGCGATCCCGACGACGCGACCGTGACCGCCGCGCTGATCTACCGCCTCGACGACGGCAGCCCGCCGGTCCGGCAGAACGCCGCGATCGCCCTCGGCACGCTGCGCCACCCGGCCGGGTTCCCGGCGCTGGCCCAGGCCCTGCGCGACGGGCCGGTCGATCTGCGGTTCCAGGCCGCGACGTCCTTGTGTGAGATCGATCCGATCGCCGCGTTCGCGCCGCTGGTCACCGCGCTCG
>JAYTAJ010000494.1:0-1676 GCA_043737575.1 Myxococcales bacterium
GCGGCAGCGGTGGCGGCGGCGGCGACCCGGGCGCGGGCCCGAGCGCGATCGCCCTGCGCGAGGTGGGCGTCGGCGAGCACCAGGTAGCCCTCGACGACCACCAGGGGATCGAAGGCGCCGGGCACGATGGCGTCCTGCGCGGCCTCGAGGACGGCGCGGGCCTCGGCGGGCTGGCGGGCGAGGACCAGCGTGCGCGCCAGCTCGACGCGGAGGTTGTGGACCGCCAGGTGATCGCTGCCGACGATGGCGAGGCCGATCGCGACGGCGCGGCGGAAGTGCGCGAGGGCGTCGTCGATCCGGCCCTGGGCGCGGGCGATGTAGCCGACCACCAGCAGCGGATCCATCAGCGCCAGCGCGGTCGGGCCGACCTGCCGCTCGGTGCTGGCGAGGGCGTCGTCGGCGGCGACCGCGGCCGCGGCGAGGTCGCCGCCATCGATCAGGAGCATCGCGAGCATGTTCTGGATCGAGGGGATCTCGTTGGGATGGTGGCGGTGCGCGATCGCGAGCGCGCGCTCCAGCAGCGCCCGCGCCTCGTCGAGGCGGCCCTGGCGCCGCCGCACTTGGACGAGGCCCTTGAGCGAGTCGTCGAGCCGCGGATCGGCGGGGCCGTACCAGGCCTCGAGGATCGCGAGGCCGCGCTCGAGCGCCGCCGCGGCCGGCTCGAGCTTGCCGATCAGATCTCGGGCGGCGCCGAGCCGCGTCAGGTACCGACCGACCGTGGGGTGCTGGGGCCCGAGCAGGCGCTCGGCGTGCTCGACCGCGAGGGCGGCGGCGGCCTCGGCGCCCGAGAGATCGCCCGCGGTCTGGAGCGAGATCGACAGGTTGAACTGATCGGAGTAGATCCAGTCGGGCGACGGGTCGGGATCGCGCGCGGTCATCTCGATCAGCTCGCGGCTGATCGCGACGGCGCGATCGGGGTCGCTGGCGTTGTTCGCGAAGGCGCGGGCCGCGCCGAGGACGCGGCGCCGCACCACCTTGCTGGTCCCGCGATCGGCGATCGCGGTGGCGAGCGCGAGCGCGAGCGCGGCCTCGTCGACGCGCGCCGCGACCGCGAGGCTCCACGTCAGATCGGCGAGGGCGTAGGCGGCGGTGGCGTCGCTGCGACCCGCGATCGCGAGCTGCGCCGCCTCTTGCAGCTCGCGGCGCGCCTCGTCGCCGCGGCCGGCGTCGTCGAGGATCGAGCCGTGGGCGGCGAGGGCGGCGGCGAGCTGCGGCTTCCAGCCACCGAGCCGCGCGGCGGCGACGGCGCGCTCGGCCTTGCCGATCGGATCGAGGGCGGCGCGATCGCCGTCGGCGGCGCGGGCCTCGGCGAGGAGCACGTCGGCCTGGTAGACCTTGGCGCGCGCGACCGGATCGGTCGGCAGCGGCACGGTGTCGGCGAGGGCGGCGGTGTCGGCGCACGCCGCGAGCTCGGGCAGGGCGCCGATCGCGTCGGCCGCGGCGGCGGTGACCGTAGCGCCGCCGCGCTCGAGGACGGTGAGCGTCGCGTCGAGCTCGAGCCGCGCCCGCTGCAGGCAGTGCATGCGGCGATCGAGCAGATCCTCGCTCTGCGATCGCGCCACGCGAGTCGCGCGGCAGGCGTCGCGGTGGCCGAGCGTCCACGCCCGGGTGTACGCGTCGAGCCGCGCCTGCACGACCGGCCACGCGCCCGGGCCGATCGCGGCGGCGAGGCGCGC
>JAYTAJ010000495.1:0-1675 GCA_043737575.1 Myxococcales bacterium
TCCTCGACGCGCCAGGTGGTCGCGCCGAGCAGGAAGGTCTCGCCGCGGCGGGTCTCGTGGACCATCTCCTCGTCGAGCTCGCCGACCCGCGGCCCGCCCTCGCCGAGGTGCACCGCGTACAGCCCGCGATCCGGAATCGTCCCCGCGGTCACGACCGCGAGCAGCCGCGCCCCGGGCCGCGCGGTCAGCACGTCGGCGGCGCGATCCCAGGTCAGCCGCGGCCGCAGCTCGGCCAGCTCGTCGGACGGATAGCGCCCGGACAGCATGTCGAGCACCGCGGTCAGCGCGGCGCGGCCGAGGCCGCGGTAGCTCGCGGCCCGGGTCACGACCCGCTCGAGGTCGTCGACCTTCCACGGCTGGGTCGAGCACATCGCGACGATCTGCTGCGCCAGCACGTCGAGGCAGTTCTCGGGCAGGTGGATCGCCTCGACCTCGCCGTCGAGCATGCCGCGCACGCACGCCGCCGCCTCGAGCAGGTCGCCGCGGAACTTGGGGACGATGCGGCCGCGGCTGACTGCGCCGACCTGGTGACCGGCGCGGCCGATGCGCTGGAGCCCGCGCGCCACCGCGCCCGGCGACTCGACCTGGATCACCAGATCGACCGCGCCCATGTCGATGCCGAGCTCGAGCGAGCTGGTCGCGGTGATCGCGCGCAGCCGCCCGGCCTTCAGGTCCTCCTCGATCCCGAGCCGCTGCAATCGCGCCACCGAGCCGTGGTGGGCCCGGACCAGCTCGGCGTCGGCCGCGCAGGCGCCGCCGATCCGCGCCAGCTCGGTCAGCTGGGTCGCCAGGCGTTCGGCCAGGCGGCGGCTGTTGACGAACAGGATCGTCGAGCGATGCGCGAGCACCAGCTCGAGCAGCCGCGGATAGATCGCCGGCCACATGCCGCGCGAATCGCCCAGCGTGTCGGACAGCGCGGTCGACGCCGCGGTCGGCGCGATCGGCGCGGTCATGTCGGCGACCGGCACGATGATCTCGAGATCGAGGTTGGGCCGCTCGCCGGCGTCGACGATCGCGACCGGCCGATCGCCGCCGAGGAAGCGCGCGACCTCGTCGAGCGGCCGCTGGGTCGCCGACAGCCCGATCCGCTGCGGCTCGGGGTTGCCGGCCGCGCTGCACAGCGCCGCCAGCCGCTCGAGCGACAGCGCCAGGTGGACGCCGCGCTTGGTCGGCGCCACCGCGTGGATCTCGTCGACGATCACGGTCTCCACGCCGGCCAGGTTGGCGCGCGCCGCCGACCCCAGCAGCAGGTACAGCGACTCCGGCGTGGTGATCAGGATCTCGCCGGGATCGCGGAGCTGCACCCGCCGGTCCTTGGTCGAGGTGTCGCCGGTCCGCACGTCGATGCGCGGCACGTGCAGCGGCCGCCCGCGCGTCGCCGCCACCCGCTCGAGCCCGACCAGCGGCGCCTTCAGGTTGCGCTCGATGTCGTACGCCAGCGCCTTGATCGGCGACACGTAGATCACCCGGGTCCCGCCCGGCGACGGCGTGGTGGTCAGCCGGTCGAGACACCACAGAAACGCGGCCAGCGTCTTGCCGCTGCCGGTCGGCGCCAGCATGAGCGTGTGCTCGCCGGCGGCGATGCGGGCCCAGCCCAGCCCCTGGACCCGGGTCGGCTGGTCGAAGCTCTCGGTGAACCAGGCCCGGGTCACCTCGGAGAACGCCGCGAGCGGGT
>JAYTAJ010000496.1:0-4002 GCA_043737575.1 Myxococcales bacterium
GCGATGGTTCGCATGGACTCTCCCTGACGCCGAGGCGCTGTGTCTCCGCTTGCCGAAATCCCCTCAGCAAGTGGCGGACCACACGTCCTCGCGTCGCAACTCGTCGATACCACGACCGCGGCCTCATCGGATCCGCCGCGAGTTCGTCAGGCCTTCGTCAGCCCCGCGTCAGGTTCCGGCCAGCGCGTCGGCAAAGAATGGCGCGTGGGCGGCGAGCTGCGCGACGTAGCCGCGGACGTCGGCCTGGGCGACCGCGCCGAGCCGCGCGAACGGCACGACGTGCTCGGCCGGGACGTGGCGGAACGTCAGGTTCACGCGGCGGGTGCGGAAGCCGTCGATCGCGGGCGGCAGCGCGACGCCGCGGCGATCGTCGACGCGCGACACCCGATGCAGCAGCTCGTCCTTCCAGCGCCGGCCGGCGAACGCCTGCAGGCCGCCGTCGTCGAGCCACTGGGTCCGGACCGGACGGCGATCGCCCCCCACGCCGCGCGGCACGAACTGGAACAGCGCGCGCTCGCCGATCGACACCGACGCCACCGGTCCCGGCTCGAAGTCGCGATGCTCGCCGACCCGCGCCACGTCGATCCAGCGGTCGCCGTCCTGGCGGTCGCCGTAGAAGTTCACCAGGCAGGTGTCGAGCCGCCAGCCCGGCGGCACATCGGCGGGCGCGAACCGCGCGCGGATCCGCTGCTCGACGTCGGCGGCGATCGCGGCGATCACCGGCGGGAACGGCTCGGCGGCGACGCAGCGATCGCGCACGCCGCGTGGCGGCTCGTAGTAGCCGAGGCACGCGAACTGCCAGTTGCCGAGCCAGTACACCGGCCGCAGCAACGCGCGCTGCTCGCGCCCGGCCGGCACCGGCCGCACCGTCGAGTAGCGCTGCTCCCACAGCGGCCGCAGGGTCGCGAGCCACGCCTCGAGCCGCGCCCGCACCGAGTCCGTGACGTAGCCGGGGACGTAGAGGTAGTTGCGCTCGGCCGGATCGACGGTGCGGCGCCACGCCACCGCCGCGGGGACCCGCCGCGTCACGTCGTGCGCAGCACGAACCAGTACAGCGCGAACCCGCCACCGCCAAGGATGAGCAACGTCAAGAGGAGGCGATCCCAGCGCATGCGACCAGCGGGTGGAGTCGGAGCCATGCGCTGTTGGTACCACGAACCCGATCAGTTCGCCTTGGCGTCGTCCCGCGCGTCGCGCTTGCCGGCCTCCTTCGCGTCATCGCGCTCGCCATCGCCGACCGCGTCCTCGTCCTCGTCCTCGGGCGCCGGCGCCGACTCGCACTCCAGCACGACCTCGCCGTCCTTGACGTCGATGCGCGCGACGCCGCCGTGGACCAGCTTGCCGAACAGGATCTCGTTGGCCAGCGGCTTCTTCACCGCCTCGCTGATGACGCGCCCCATCGGTCGCGCGCCCATCGCCTTGTCGTAGCCCTTCTCGGCGAAGTGCGCGAGCGCCGCCGGCGTGACGTCGAGCTCGACCTTCTTCTCGGCGAGCTGGCCCTCGAGCTCGTCGATGAACTTCTGCGCGACCTTCTTGATGACCTCCATCGGCAGGCCTTCGAAGAACACGGTCGCGTCGAGGCGGTTGCGGAACTCCGGCGTGAAGAACCGCTCGAGCGCGCTCTTGCCCTGCTTGGCGTCGCCGCCCTCGCCGCCGCCGAACCCGACCTTGGACTGCGCCATCTCGCGGCTGCCCGCGTTGGAGGTCATGATCAGGATGACGTTGCGGAAGTCGGCCTTGCGTCCGTTGTTGTCGGTCAAGGTCGCGTGGTCCATCACCTGCAAGAGGATGTTGAACAGATCGGGGTGGGCCTTCTCGATCTCGTCGAGCAAGAGCACGCAGTGCGGGTGCTTGTTGATCGCGTCGGTCAGGAGGCCGCCCTGATCGAACCCGACGTAGCCCGGCGGCGCGCCGATCAGCCGCGACACCGTGTGCTTCTCCATGTACTCCGACATGTCGAAGCGGATGAACTCGACGCCCATCGTCTTGGCGAGCTGCTTGGCCAGCTCGGTCTTGCCGACGCCGGTCGGGCCCGCGAACAGGAAGTTGCCGGTCGGCTTCTCGGGGTGGCCGAGGCCGGCTCGCGACAGCTTGATCGCGGTGGCGATCTGCCCGATCGCCACGTCCTGGCCGAAGATGACCCGCTTGAGATCGGTCTCGAGGTTCTGCAGCTTGTCGCGATCGGTCGTCGACACGCTCTTGGGTGGGATGCGCGCCATCTTGGCGACGACGTCCTCGATCAGCGACGGCCGGATCTCGTTCGGGCGATCGGCCGGGGCCATCAGGTGGACCTTGGCGCCCGCCTCGTCCATCACGTCGATCGCCTTGTCGGGCAGGTGCGAGCCGGTGATGTGGCGCGCCGACAGCTCGGCCGCGGCGACGATCGCGGCGTCGGTGTACTTCACCTTGTGGTGGTCCTCGTAGCGCGACCGCAGGCCCTTCAGGATCTCGATCGCCTCGCCCACCGTCGGCTCGCCGACGTCGATGCGCTGGAAGCGGCGGGCCAGCGCGCGGTCGCGCTCGAACGCAGTGCGGTAGTCCTTGAACGTCGTCGAGCCGATGCAGCGCAGCTCGCCGTTCGACAGCGCCGGCTTCAGCATGTTGGCAGCGTCCATCGTGCCGCCCGAGGTCGCGCCGGCGCCGACGATCGTGTGGATCTCGTCGATGAACAGGATCGCCTTCGGGTCCTTGGTCAGGACCTCGATCACCGCCTTCAGGCGCTCCTCGAAGTCACCGCGGAACCGCGTGCCCGCGAGCACCGCGGTCATGTCGAGCGAGTAGACCTTGTTGTCGAGCAGCGGCCCCGGCACCGCCTTCTCGAAGATGCGCAGCGCCAGGCCCTCGGCCAGCGCGGTCTTGCCGACGCCGGGCTCGCCGATCAAGAGCGGGTTGTTCTTCCGGCGGCGGCACAGCACCTGGATCATCCGCTCGAGCTCGGCGGCGCGGCCGATCAGCGGATCGATCTTGCCCTCGGCGGCGCGCGCGGTGAGATCGACGCAGAAGCTCTCGAGCGGGTTCTTGACCTTCTGATCCTCGGCCTCGCCGTCGGCCTCGACGCCGCGGACCCGCGGCACCACGCCAGCGCCCGGATCGACCTTGCTGACGCCATGGCTGATGTAGTTGATGACGTCGAAGCGGGTGACGCCCTGCTTCTCGAGCAGGTAGACCGCGAAGCTGTCCCGCTCGCGGAACATCGCGACCAGCAGGTTGCCCGACGTCATCTGGGCCCGGCCCGCGCCCTGGACGTGCATCGCGGCGCGCTGGAACACCCGCTGGAACGCCAGCGTCTGATCCGGCCCCGACTCCTCCTCGTCCGGCAGCGGCTCGACGCTGTCGGTCAAGAACTGCTCGATGTCGGTGCGGAGCACGGCGACATCGCCGCCGCACTTCTCGACCACGTCGACCGCCGACGGATCGTCGAGCATCGCGAACAGCAGGTGCTCGAGGGTGAGATACTCGTGGCGTCGGCGCCGGGTGTCGGCGACCGCGCGTTGCAGCGTTGCGGAGAGTTCGGGGGAGAGCAAGGTGGGACCTCTCTACAAGAAAAGTTACTCCGCTGGCTCGATGGAGAGCTGGAGCGGATATTCGTTGGAGCGCGCGAGCTGCACCGTCTTCTGCACCTTCGTCTCGGCGATCTCGAAGGTGTAGACGCCGGCCACACCGACGCCCTGGTTGTGGACGTGGGTCATGATCGCGAGGGCGTCGGTCTCGTTGCGCTGGAACACGCTCTGCAGGACGAACACCACGAACTCCTTGGTCGTGTAGTCGTCGTTGTGCAGGAGCACCTTGTACATCGGCGGCTTCTTCGTGCGGGTGCGCTCCTCGAGCGCCAGCCCGGTGTCGTGCTTCGCGTCGTGCTTGCTCGGCGGCTTGGCCGGCGGCTTCTTTTCCTCGGCGGCGCGGATCCGCTCCGCGTCGTCGCGCCCATCGTGAGACATGTGCATGACTATACCGGCATGATCTAGCGGACGCGACGTGCCGCGGTACCCGGCAAATCGGGCA
>JAYTAJ010000497.1:0-9144 GCA_043737575.1 Myxococcales bacterium
CCGCCGACGAGCTGTACCGCACGCCGCGCCATCCCTACACCCGCGCGCTGTTGTCGGCGGTGCCCGTCCTCGATCCGACCGCGGCGTCGCGCAAGGCCCGCGTGATCTTGCAGGGCGACGTGCCGAGCCCGCTGCGCCCGCCGAGCGGCTGCGCGTTCCATCCCCGCTGCCCGGTGAAGGACAAGCCGCCCGAGTGCTTCACCGTCATCCCGCCGCTGCGGTTGCTCGGCGGCGCCCAGGTCGCCTGCCACGTCGCCGTCGAGTAGCCATGTCGAACGACGAGACTCGCCCCGGCAGGAGCGTCCCCAGCTTCCCCCACGCGGGCGATCTCGAGCTGCGGCCGCTGCCCGCGGTGCTGCTCGATCTGCACGACGCCCACGCCACCGGGCGCTTCCTGGTCCGCCGCGATCGGGTGGTGAAGACCGTCGAGCTGGTCGATGGCTCGCTGCTCACCGCGACCGGCCGCGACGAGACTCTCGGCCACTTCCTCGTCGCCAGCGGCGTGATCAGCACCGCGCAGCACCAGACCGCGGTCGGCCTGTGCGCGCCGTCGACCGGCCGCACCATCGGCGACGCGCTGGTCGCGATGGGCCTGCTCACGCCCGACAAGCTGATCGATCAGCTCGCGGCGCAGACCCGCTATCGCCTGTTGTCGCCGATGCGCTGGCCGGTCGGCGCGTGGCGGTTCGAGGCCCGACAGATCGAGCCGAGCGGCCTGTTGCTGTCGATCCCCGAGACCGTGCTGACCGGGCTGCGCGACACCGCGAGCGAGGGCACCGCGCCGCACCAGCTCCTCGCCGACGTCTACCTCGAGCTGACGCCGCGCGGGCAGCGGCTGGTGCCGCTGTTCCGGACACTGTACGGCGCCCGCCTGCCCGAGCGACTGCCCGAGGGCATCACCGCGAAGGGCCTGATCGAGCAGGGCATCGCCGCCGCGGTGGTCGACGCGCTGGTGCTGACCGACGCGGTGGTGCCCGCGATCCCGCGGGTCGGCCCGGCGCTGTCGTTGCGCAGCGGCGACACCGGCGAGCGCACCAGCGAGCGCTCGCCGCTGTTCGACGAGCTGTTCGGCGGCCTGTCGACGGTGGCGCCGCTGCCGATCGGCCGCGATCCGCTCGAGCTCGGCGACGACGGCCTCGACGACGAGCTGCTCGACGACGACACCACCCGCAGCGCGCGGCAGGCGCTGCTCGCCGAGGCGTACCGCGTCCGCGATCTCGATCACTACGCGGTCTTGATGGTCGATCCCCACGCCAGCGATCTCGAGATCGCCGCCGCGCTGGCCGAGCGCCAGAGCCAGTTCTCGCGCGACTTCTACGCCCGCTACCAGCTCGGCAGCGACAGCGGCTTGCTCGAGGACGTCCACGCCGCCTACCACGCCGCGCGCGAGGTCCTGCTCACCGACGATCGCCGCGTCGCCTACGACAAGGAGCTGGCGGGCGGCGATCTCACCGACGGCGGCGTCGAGGCCGAGCGGCTGCGCGCGACCGGGCTCGATCTGCTGCGCCGCGGCGACGCCAGCGCCGCCGCCGAGAAGCTCGAGGCCGCGATCGCGTTGCGGCCACGCGACGGTGAGGCGCTGGCCGGCCTCGGCTGGGCGACCTGGCACCGCGAGGACCGATCGCCCGAGGGCGCCGACCTCGCGCGCACGTACCTCGGCCGCGCGCTGCGGGCCGCACCCAACCTCGGCCTCGCGCATCAGCACCTCGGGCTGATCGAGCTGGCGATGGGCGTCGACGAGCACGCCGCGCTCGATCACCTCGAGCGCGCCGCGCGCGCGATCCCGGGCGAGTCGATCGTGCTCGACGCGATCGCGTCGATCTACCTGCGGCGCGGCCAGCCGCGCGGGCTCGAGCGATCGTGGCGCCGCCTCCTCCGCGCCGCGACCGGGACCGCCCACGAGCAGGCCGCGCTGTGGCAGCGGCTCGGCACGCTGTACAGCGATCACCTCGACGATCCCGCCGCGGCGCGCACCGCGTTCGCCCAGGGCGCGCGGCTCGGCGGCACCGCGCATCAGATCCGCCGCATCCCGACCGCGCCCTCGGCCCCGGGCTCCGACGCCGACTTCGTCGCGGCGTCGCTGCGGGTCGCGACCGGCGACGAGACCGACGCCGATCGCGCGGTCTACGACGATCGCCGGCCGCGGGCGTTGCCGCGCGCGCGCACGACGATGAGCCGCGAGCTGTGGGCGCTGTTGCGTCACCCCGACGACGAGGCCGACATCGGCGCCCTCGCCGAGCTGCTCGCGCCCGCGGTGCAGCGCCTGCATCCGGTCACGCTCGCCGATCTCGCCGCCGACCCCGGCGCCCGGCTGTCCGACGACGCGCTGCCCGCGGCGTTCCGCGGCCTGCGCAACTACTGCGCCGAGCTGCTCGGCCTGCCCGCGGCGCCGGTCTACGCCCACCCCGACTTCGGCGGCGACGTCCACGTCGGCGCCACCGCCGAGCTGGTGCTGCTCGCGGGCGACGACGCGCTCACCGCGCCCGATCGTCCCGAGCTCGGCTTCCGCATCGCCCGCGCGACCACGTACCTGTGGCCTGGCCGCGCCGCGGGCGCGTCGCGACCGGCCCGGGTGCTGCGTGCGTTGATCATGTCCTTGTTCCGCGAGGCCACCACCGCCGAGGACAGCGGCGACGACGCGGTGCGCGCCGCGCTCACCGCGCTCGATCAGAGCGTGCGCGATCAGGCCCGCGGCCTGGTGTCGCGGCTCCTGGCGCGCAGCCCCGATCACAACCTGTCGCGCTGGGCCCAGGCGCTGGGCCGCACCGCCGATCGCTTCGGCCTCCTGGTGTGCGGCGACATCCCGGTCGCGCTCCGCCTCGCCGAGGGCCGCGACGGCGATCTGCTGGCGTTCGCGACCTCGCCCGAGTTCCTGAAGCTGCGCGCCTCCCTTGGACTCGGCGCGCTATAGTCCGCGCATGGATGCCTCCTCGCCGCCGCTGCGCAAGGCGACCACCACGCCCGGCTCGGGGCCGGCGCCGCTCGGGCCGTGGTTCGCGCAGCACCTGTTCGGCATCCTCGCGCTCCTGGTCGGCGCCGGTGCGTTCCTCGCGGTCGCGCTCACCCAGCACGCGTTCTGGTCGACCCCCGACTGGCGGCTCACCGTGCCGTTCTTCGTCGGCGCGCTGATCCTGACCGCGCTGTCGTTGGCGCGGCGCGAGCGCACGCCGATGCTGCCGCTCATGGGCCTCGGGCTCGCCGCGATCGCGATGGTGCTCGGCTGGTTCCTGGTGATGGCGATCATCGTCGCCGCCACCGCCCTCGTGATCTTCATCCTGTCGATGGTGATGTAGATGTCCCAAGAGCTGTCCGAGCGCGATCTCATCTACGACTGGAACTCGGTCGACAAGGTGGCGTCGCTGTCGCCGCGGCGAAAGGTGACGTTCCTCGACGAGACCCTGCGCGACGGCATCCAGTCGCCGTCGGTGGTCGACCCGACGATCGACGACAAGCTGCGGCTGCTCGAGCTGGCGTCGGACCTCGGCATCCACCACATCGACATCGGCCTGCCCGGCGCCGGCCGCCGCGCGATCGAGGACTGCACGACGATCGCGCAGCACGCCCGTGACGCCAAGCTGCCGATCAAGCTCGCGTGCGCCGCCCGCACCCACGTCGGAGACGTCGCCGCGATCGTCGACATCTCGCAGCAGGTCGGCATCGAGATCGAGGTGCTCACGTTCATCGGCTCGTCGCCGATCCGCCAGTACGCCGAGGACTGGGACCTCGCGCGCATGCTGAAGCTGTCGGCCGACGCGATCGATCTGTCGCGCCACAACAACCTGCCGGTCGCCTACGTCACCGAGGACACCACCCGGTCGCGACCCGAGGTGCTGTCGAAGCTGTTCGTCAACGCCGTCGAGCACGGCGCCCATCGGCTGATCGTGTGCGACACCGTCGGCCACGCCACCCCCGACGGCATCCGCACCCTCCTGCGCTTCACCCGCAACCTGCTCGACGGCCTCGGCCGCCCCGACGTCGGCATCGACTGGCACGGCCACAACGATCGCGGCCTCGGCGTCGTCAACTCGATCTTCGCGATCGAGTACGGCGCCGATCGCATCCACGGCACCGCGCTCGGCGTCGGCGAGCGGGTCGGCAACGCCGCGCTCGATCAGATCCTGCTCAACCTCGCGCTGCTCGGCGAGCTGCCGGATCAGGATCTGTCGAAGCTGCTCTTGTGGTGTCGCACCGCCGCGAAGGCGACCCACATCCCGATCCACATGCAGTACCCGCTGGCCGGCAGCGACGCGTTCCGCACCGCGACCGGCGTCCACGCCGCCGCGATCATCAAGGCCGAGAAGAAGGGCCACGCCTGGCTCGCCGACCGCATCTACTCGGGCGTGCCGGCCGGACGCTTCGGCCGCGAGCAGGAGATCGAGGTCGGTCACTACTCGGGCGAGTCCAACGTCGTCTACTGGCTGCGCAAACGCGGCATCGAGCCCACCGCCGACCTGGTCTCGGCAGTCTTCGCAGCGGCGAAGCGGGGGAATCGCGTACTCACTGACGACGAGATTTACCAGATCGTGAAAGCGCATCGAGTCGCCAGCTGACCGTCGACGTCACCAAGTGGTTGGGCCAAGGAAACTGTCACGACCATGCTGGCCGTCCGTCGTCGCCTCGGCTAAGGTTCGCGAGATCCATGGCGGCGAACTCCACAGGCATCCTCACCGTCCGCAAGGACGTCAAGTTCAACGGTCTCAAGATCTTCTCCGCGACCATGGTTGCTGACCGTGAGCAGCTGGGCGAGAAGATCACGAAGTGGATGGCGGAGCACACACAGTGCCGCCCCGTCGAGTTCGTGGTGACGCAGTCGAGCGACGAGGCCTTCCACTGCCTCGCGATCACGCTCTTCTACAACGACGATACTCGTAAGTAGTCCGCGGACCCGCGGATGGGTCGGAAGTACAACTTCGCGTCGGGGCCGGCGGTGTTGCCGGAGTCCGTGCTGCGACGGGCGCAGGCGGCGATCTGGGATCTCGACGGCAGCGGCATCGGCGTGCTCGAGCACAGCCACCGCGGTCCGGAGATCACCGCGGTCGCGGCGCGCGCCGAGGCGCTGATCCGCGAGCTCGCGGACGTGCCCGACGACTACGACGTGCTGTTCCTCCAGGGCGGCGGGTCGTCGCAGTTCTTCATGGTGCCGATGAGCTTCCTCGGCGGCGGCACCGCCGACTACTGCGCGACCGGGGTGTGGGCCGGCAAGGCGATCGCCGAGGCGCGGCGGTTCGGCGACGTCCACGTCGCGTGCAGCAGCGAGGCCGCCGGCTTCACGTACATCCCGAGCGCCGCCGAGACGACGTGGTCGAAGGCGCCCGCGTACGTGCACTTCACCAGCAACAACACGGTCTACGGGACGCAGTGGCCGAGCGAGCCGGCGATCCCCGACGGCGTGCCGCTGATCTGCGACGCATCGAGCGATCTGTTCAGCCGGCCGATCGACGTCCGCCGCTACGGCCTCATCTACGCCGGCGCGCAGAAGAACCTCGGCCCGTCGGGCGTGACGCTGGTGATCGCGCGGAAAGATCTGGTCGCGCGCGGCCGCGCCGATCTACCGACGATGCTGCAGTACCGCACGTTCGCGGATCACCGCTCGATGTACAACACGCCGCCGACCTTCGGCCTGTACATGATCGCCGAGGTGATGGCGTGGGTGAAGGAGCGCGGCGGCCTCGCGGCGATGGCGGCGCGCAACCAGGCCAAGGCCGCGGTGCTGTACGACGCGCTCGATCGATCGTCGCTCTTCCGCGGCGTGGTCCGCGCCGACTCGCGATCGCTGATGAACGTGACCTTCCGCGCGTCGAGCCCCGCCATCGACGCCGCGTTCGTCGCGGCGGCCGAGGCCCACGGCCTGTCCGGCCTCGCCGGTCATCGCTCGGTCGGCGGCATGCGCGCGAGCCTGTACAACGCGTTCCCGCCCGAGGGCGTCGACGCGCTGGTCGGGTTCATGGCCGACTTCGAGCGGACTCGCTGATCACGCGCGCACCCGCTCGATCCGCTGGCGCATCGCGACCCGGGCCTCCTCGGGCGCGACGATCCAGGCGTGGCGGCCGAGCCCGAGGACCCAGCCGGTCACCCACTCGTAGCCCTCGCAGTCGATCAGGATCTCGGCGGCGCCGTCGTCGAGCGGCGTGACCTCGCCGACCGGCCAGTTGGCGCCGACCCGCGTCACCGCGAGCGGCGACAGGTGGACGCGCACCGTCACCGCGTCGGCCGACGGCACGTACAGTCGCTCGCGGCGGTAGGTCTCGAGATCGAAGTCGGCGGGCGGCTTGTAGCGATCGGTGGTGTCGGTGAGCGCGGCGATGCGATCGATGCGGAAGGTGCGGACGTCGCCGCGCAGGTGACAGTGGCCGACGACGTACCAGGCGCCCGCGTGGTGAACGATGCCGTAGGGATCGAGCTTGCGGTGCGCGGCCTGGTAGCTCGACGCGCTGACGTAGTCGATCTCGACGGTGACGTGGCGCCGCGCCGCGGTGACCAGGCGCCGCAGGTGCGCGGCGACGACCTGATCGGGCTCGGCGACGACGGTGCCGGTCGCCAGGGTCTCGGCCTCGCCAGCGTCGCGACCCAGCGCGGCGAGCAGCTTGCGCTCGGCCGCCTCCATCGACGCGTCGAACGGCGCGATGCCGCTGCCGCGCAGCGCGCGGATCCCGAGCAGCAGCGAGCAGCCCTCGGCCGGCGTCAGCCGCAGCGGCCGGGTCAGCCGATGCGCGAGATCGACGAACACCCGGCCGTCCTCGACCGAGACCAGGAGGTACTCGCCGGGATCGCCGTCGGGCGGACCGACCTGGGTCAAGAGATCGAGATCGGCGAGCATCTCGTCGCGATCGACGCCGAGCTTCTTCGCCAGATCTGCGACCGCCACGCCCTCGGGGTGCTTGGCGACGTACGGCACCACGAACAGCAAGCGGCGCAGCTTGCCGGCGACGTCGCGCGCGCTCACGACTCGTACCTCGACGCGATCGCGACCAGCTCGTCGGCGAGGCGGAGCCGCAGGCGCTCGCCCTTGCGCACCGCGATCGCGCCCTTCGCGGCCAGCACGCGCGACACCGCGAACTCGGGGTTGCCGCACGGGAAGCTGATCATCACCGACGCGCCGACCGTGACCTTGGTCGCCGCGGCGCCGAAGTCCTCGTTGGCGGTGTCGGCGGCCTCGGGCCCCAGCTCGAGGGTGACGTCCTCGATCGGCTCGGTGGTGAACGTCCACGGCGAGCGGTTGATGAACGTCCGCACGTCGAAGCCCGCGGGGCGCTCGAAGTCGGGGCTCTTCGGCTTCGCCGCCATCGACGCGTCGTGCATGCGATCGAGGCGGAAGCTGCGGATCTCGCGGCGCAGGTGGCACCAGCCGACCAGGTACCAGGCGCTGTCGCGATACACGAGGCCGTAGGGATCGACCTCGCGCCGCGACGTCGTGCCGTTGCCCGCGGCCTGGTACGTCATCGTCACCCGCTTGCGGAAGCGGGTCGACGCCTCGAGGGTCGCGAAGATCTCGCCGAGCTCCTCGGCCGACGCCAGCCGCGACGCCGGGAAGTGGACCAGCACCGGCGACGGCGCCCGGCCGGTCGCGAACAGCTCGGTCGGGGTGTCCGACGCCTCGGGCATGTCGAACGCGAGCTTGCGCAGCGCGAGATCGACGATCTTGGGATACGCGCCGCCCGGGATCGCGCGCGCGACGCTCGCCGCCAGCACCAGCGCCGACACCTCGTCGGCGGTGAGGTGGACCTCGGGCAAGCGGAACCGCTTGAGGTCGATGATGTAGCCGCCGTCCTCGAGGGAGTCGTCCTCCTCGGGCGTGATGTAGCGGATCGGCACGCCCAGCTCGAGCAGATCGGCCTTGTCGCGCTCGAACGCGCGCAGCCCGGCCTCGACGTTGGTGGTCTGGTAGCCGGGAAACTGATCGCGGACCTCGCGGTAGGTGACCGGCGTCCGCGCGCGCAGGAGCAGCATCACCAGATCGAGCAGGCGCTTGCTGCGATCGCCGCGGCCGTGGCCGTCGTCGTCGGCGCTGCGGCCGCGCGTCGACGTCTTCTTCGCGGTCGGCTTCGCCTTGACCGTGCTCGTTCGCGTGCCGCGCGGCTTAGCCACGCCCGGTTTGTACAACAGATCGTCGAGGATTTGCCCACTCATGCTCGGGCGGTTACCGTCGGCGCATGCGCAACCGGCTCGCGTCGTTCGTCATCGCGGTCACGCTGGGCCTGGGAGCCGCGCAGGCCTCGGCCGACTCGGTCGAGAAGGGCTCGCTCGGGGTCGGCATCGTGATCGGCGAGCCGACCGGCATCGCCGCGAAACTCTACCTCAAGGACGATCAGGCGCTGCAGGCCGCGCTCGGCTTCACGTTCGTGTCGGGCGGCTTCCACGCCCACGCCGACTACGTGTTCCATCCGTGGATCCTCGAGGAGCGCGAGGCGTTCACCCTGCCCGCCTACGTCGGCCCCGGCGTGCGGGTGATGCAGCACCGCGCCGGCCGTGACGGCGACGACGACTTCCGCATCGGCGCCCGCGCGGTCGCCGGCCTGCTGTTCGACTTCAAGGAGATCCCGCTCGACGTCTTCGTCGAGGTCGCCGGCGTGCTCGAGTTTCGCTTCGGCTCCAGCGACGAGGACATCAACGGCATCGGCCTCGCGCTCAACGGCGGCCTCGGCGGTCGCTACTACTTCTGAGCTGCCAATCTGGCGCGCGATCACCGGCCGCGCGTGCTGACCTGACACGCGCCACCCGCCGCGGCCGCGATCGAGCGTGACCCTGCCTCGGCACGCCCGGTGCTAGGCTCGACGCCATGGCAGCCATCGACTCGCTGCTCCGCGTGATGGTGTTGCGCGACGCGGAGGCGATGATCATCTCGACCGGCCAGGTGCCGACCTTGCGGCGCGCGGGGCAGTCGGAGCCGATGGCGATGCCCGCGCTCGATCCGGTGATGGTGATGGCGTTCGTCGACGAGCTGGTGCCGGCCGCGCGTCGCGCCGAGCTCGACGAGCGCGGCGGCGCCGAGCTGACCCACCGCCCGAGCGGTGGCGATCCGGTCGGCGTCACGATCGAGCGCACCCCCAACGGCTTTCGCCTGATCGTCCGCCGCCAGGGTAGCCGTGGCGCGCCGTCGACGCCCGCGCCGCGCACCCCCAACGCCAACCCGCTCCCGACCGCGTC
>JAYTAJ010000498.1:0-9123 GCA_043737575.1 Myxococcales bacterium
GTCGTGCGCCTCTCCGGGCCACCGATGGATCCCGTCCTGTCGTTCCGCCACGACCGCATCCGCGACTGGCTCTTCGTCGAAGCGGCGACCGAGCGATCAGTCGCTGAAGATCTCGACGAGGCGTTCCTGGCCGAGCCCTTCTTCGCCGAGGTCCTCGGCGCCGTTCTCGCTCGTCGCGCCGCACCGCGCGCGCTGCTTGATCGCCTCGCCGCGCACAATCCGCTAGCGTTATTCCACGCGCTGCGTGTGCTACCAGGCGAGCAGCCCGATGCGCAGGCGGTAGTCGCGCAAGCGATCTCGGATTGGCTCGCCGCTCCAGCGACATCCGGACGCGCGCACGACCACCTACGGTGGCATGGCGCATCGGCGCTGATGGAGACTGACGCCGGGTGCGTCGTGACGATCGCGGCGCAGTTCCCCGAACGTCATCCGTATGCGGCGCTAGCGCGCCTTCACAACGGCGATCTGCGAGGTGGCATCGAGGTCTGCGCGCGCTGGGAGCCCAGCATGCACATGTCGCTTCGTGATCGCCAGATCGCGCACGCGAAGCTGCATTTCGGTGCACGCCTGATCGATGAGGCTTGCGCGTTGCTGCGAACGTCGGCGCTCCCCGTTCGCGCGCGAACGGGTTTGCTCCGATTCTGCGGACACCTCGCCTCTGCCGCACTGCTCGACGCGGCCGAGACCTGCTGGCGCCTGGACACCTCACGCACCGAGCACCTGTTCGACTACCTTTGGCTGTTCGCGCGCTGCGCCGACGAACTGTCCTCCGCGCGGTTCCTCGATCAGGTCTGCGAAGCATGGGCCGCGGTCTCCACGGAGACCAACGGCCGTCACCTGTCGGACCGCGCGGAACTCGATACGGAGTTGGGCCACGCGTTCGAACAACATCCGCCGATCGGAGCGCTCGCGTACCTCGTTTCGCGCGCCGAGCAGCCAGACCTGGCCCACTCGATCGGGGTCGCGCTGGCGAACGTCGACCACCCTACCGCCGTCGCGGTCCGCGTCCAACAAAGCGCCGCCCGCATGCGCACTCAGGATGCGCTGTCGGGGCTTGTCTTCACGTCGATACCCCCGTGGGAGCGAGCGCACGGTCGACAGATCACGCAATCCCGCGCCTCGCGCGAGCTGTTGCTATCGCTGTGGCAGCCGCCTGACGCGGATCCAGCACAGCGACGTGCCGCCTTCCGCATGTGGGCGAGCACACACGCGGCCGACGACGTTTCGCGGTTGCACGCGTACGCCGAGGACTCCGTGCTGCGCGACGACGTGCTCATGGCGCGGCTATTGCGCCGCGATGGCGAAGTCATCTCGGCGTTGATCGAGAAGCTGCGCGATCCGAACGACTGGCGGTGGTGGTGTTCCGCGGGGCTCGCGTCGTCACCCGCGATGACGCAGTTCCTCGATGAGACCCTGGCGCGACGGAGACAGGGCGCTTCGACGGGCAAACGTGTTCTCGACGATCGCTTCTGCGATCTGATCCTTCGTCTGCCGGTGGAGGAGGCAGAGGCGATAGTGCGCGCGCATTGGAATCACCTCGGCGACTCTGCGACCTTCGTGCAGGCCGCGTTCTATCTCGCCACGCCTGAGACGATCCGTCTCGCGGCCGCCGCGGTGGCGCGCGCTTCCAAGCCAGCGGCGTTGTTCAAGCACCTCGGGGTCCGATACGGCATACGCATGACAGGGCACCCAGGCGTGACGCGCGAAGCACAGATCCTGGCGGTGGCGCCGTACGTCGAGTTGCTGTCGGACAACGACGTCTGGGATCTCGCCGACGCTTGCAATCTGAACGGGTGGTTCGTGACGCGCAAACGGTTCTTCGATGCGCGCGTCGACCGGCGCATCTTCGCGTGGAAGATCGAGGAGGCGGCGCAGGTCTTCGACGAGCTGGTGAGTACACGCGGGATCCACTGGCTCAACAACGAAATGGAGAACGCGCTGCGATGCGGCGTGTCGTGGCCAGAGCTGCTCGCGGCCCTCGACCGATGGTTCGATGCGCGCCGATCGATCGATGCGATGGAACTGGTCGCGCTCGCTCTCAAGTTGCACGGCGCACGGGCCGATATCGCGGTCCTCCGTCGCTACGACGAGGTGGACGCGGTGGCCGCCGAGGCGATCATCGCCGACAGCCTCTTCGCGATTCGTCGTCGCACCGCCGCGTGAGCGCGACTGCACCGCTGACTCACGGGTGAGTTCGTCGCGGACCGCGCGGTGGTCTCGATCGACGATGCGGCGGAACACAACCATCACCGGCACGCTGCGCAGCGTCCAGCGCGTCCGCGCGATCCGACACAGATCGCGCGACGTGATCGCGAGCAGCACTGCCCCCCACGTATCGAACCCGCCAGCACGGCCTACATCGCGCTCCACCCGCTCCCGGTTCCCCGTCGGCGCCGCTGGCCGTGTCCCGTTCTGGCGCCGGTGCCGCGAGGCGCAGGCGCAAGCCGGCCTTGCTCAGGCGCCCGGCGAGCAGCTACCCGAACTCAACGCGCGCGGGGGCAACGACTCGCTCGGCGAAGGATAGCGACCGCGTTGTCGACGCAGTCCCCGCCGAGGTCGGCGGGGCCCTCGTCGCCGCTGCCACGCGCTGCCACGCGAGACGGAACACGCTGGGCTACGTCGGGTCAGTCAGGGCCGTAGGCTGTTGAGATCCGTGCAAGGGCTCGTCAGCGAATGGGGCCGCGGACTTGGACGACAGCCCCTCGGAAGTTCAGCCGACTTCTTCGGCGTAGGTCATGACGAGGTACATGACGGCCTCGACCTTGCCGGCGTTGCGGTAGGCGTGGGGGGCGTCGGCCTCGAACAAGATCGAGTCGCCGGCGGTGAGGCGATGGGTCTCGCCCGCGACGTCGATCTCGACGGTGCCCGCGGTGACGACGAGGTTCTCGCTGGTGCCGGGCGCGTGGGCGTCGGCGGTCTCGACGCCGCCGCCGGCGAGGCGCAGCTCGTAGAACTCGACGCGGCGCGGCTCGTCGAACGGAAACAGCGCGCGCGAGGTGAACGAGCGATCTTTGCTCGACAGGATCTTGGCCTCGTCGGTGCGCAGCACCAGCGCGCCCGACTGGGTGCGGCTCGAGATCAGCGCCGAGAACGTGACCTCGAGGGCGCGGGCGATCTTCCACAGGACGTTGATCGTCGGCGCGCTCTGGCCGAGCTCGATCTGGCCGAGCATCGCGCGGCTGACGCCCGACAGCTGCGACAGCCGCTCGAGCGACAGCCCGCGCTTGGTGCGCAGCCGCCGCAGGTTGCCGCCGACGACGGGCGCGAGATCGGTCGCCTCCTCGCCGCTGTTCGACGCCGTGGGCGCGGCCGCCGCAGCAGGAGCGGCGACGACCTCGGGGCTCGCGCTCCGGCCCCGCGGCGCTCGCACGGCGCTGGCCTTCTCGGTGGGTTTCACGGCAGTCGGTTTCACGGCAGTCGGTTTCACGACTCGTCCCCGTCGACGCTTGTCTTTCGCCAGCTCCAAGCGCTCAGGCTATCCGTTGGAACGGACACGGTCAATCCGCTTCCACGGACAACCGGCCGTTCAGCGAACCGCCTACGAGCTGCTGCCATCGAGGGTATACGCGCGCTCGCCGTGGAGCGCGCCGTCGAGGCCGTCGTACTCGACCTCGCGATCGACGCGCAGGCCGATCACGCGATCGATGATCTTCAGCAGCACCAGCGTGACGACCGCGGCGTAGGCGCCGGTCGCGGCGAGCCCGAGGAGCTGCTCGCCGACCAGGCCGGCGTGACCTGCGAGCAGCCCGCCGCCGACCGCCGCGGGGGTGAGCGCGACGGTCGCGAACACGCCGGTGAGGATCGCGCCGATCGCGCCGCCGATGCCGTGGACACCGAACGCGTCGAGGGCGTCGTCGTACGAGAAGCGATGCTTGAGCAGCACACCCGCGAAGCACGCGGCGCTGGTCATCGCGCCGATCGCCATCGCCGCGGCGGGGCCGACGAAGCCAGCGGCGGGGGTGATGCCGACCAGGCCGGCGACCAACCCCGACGCGACGCCGAGCGTGGTCGCCTTCTTCTGGCGCAGCGCTTCGATCAGCGCCCACGCCAGCGCGCCCGCGGCCGCGGCGAGGTGGGTGTTGACCAGCGCGATCGCCGCGGTGCCGGGCGCGGCGGCGGCGCCCTCGGCGCTGCCGGTCATCGCGCCGCCCGCGTTGAAGCCGAACCAGCCGAACCACAGGAGGCCGGCGCCGAGGACGGTCATCGTCAGGTTGTGGGGCGTGTGCGCGCGCGACGGGTAGCCGGTGCGCTTGCCGATGACGATCGCGACGACCAGCGCCGACACGCCCGACGCCCAGTGGACGACGGTGCCGCCCGCGAAGTCGAGGGCGCCGCGGGCGCCGAGCCAGCCGCCCGGGCCCCACACCCAGTGCGCGATCGGATCGTAGACGAGCGTCGTCCACGCCAGCGTGAACGCGACGTAGGCGGAGAACTTCATCCGCTCGGCGAACGCGCCCGAGATCAGCGCGGGCGTGATCACCGCGAACATGCCCTGGTACATCATGAACAGGAGATGCGGCACGGTGCGGCCGGCGCCGTCGGTGCCGACGTCGTGCAGGCCGGCGAAGTCGAGGCCGCCGATCAGCCCGTGCTGGCTGGTGCCGAACGCGAGCGTGTAGCCGATCAGCGCCCACTGCACGCTGACCAGGCCGAGCGCGAAGAAGCTGTGCATGAACGTCGACAGCACGTTCTTGCCCTGCACCATGCCGCCGTAGAACAGCGCCAGGCCCGGGGTCATCAGCATGACCAGGCAGGTCGAGATCAGGAGCCAGGCGGTATCACCAGAGCTGGTCGGCATCGGGAGCTCCTCGCGCGCAGCGCGATCGATCGGACGCTACCGGGCCGAAGTTTCCGCCAGGTTTCGCGGCGCGGTCTACTCGATGGCGGCGCGGCGGGCGTGGAGCGTGAAGCCGAGCGACACCCGATCGAGCTCGCCGTCGGCCCCGTCGACATCGACGTCGGCGGCGATCAGCGCGGCGACGGTCGGTGACGCTCGGAGCTCCGCGACCGAGATCGTGGCGTCGTCGTCGCCGTCGAGGGCGCGGGCGATGATCGAGTCGCCGAGGTGGCCGGTCAGGAACGCGGCGACCGGCGCGAGGGCGAGGTCGTCGAGCTCGACGCCGACCCCGACGATCGCGTCGAGCTGATCGTCGGCGGTGGCGATCGACGGCAGCGTGACCGCGACGCCGTGAGCGGTGACCCAGCCGGGCCCGGCGGCGAGCCCGAGCGCGTCGGTGAAGCCGACCAGCGGCAGCTCGGCGGTGCCGTCGGTGGCGCGGACGTCGTCGCCGATCGCGGCATCATCGCCGAGCACCAGAGCGAAGCGGCCGTCGCCGTCGCCGTCGTGGCCCTGGGCCAGATCGATCGCCAGCCCACCGTCGCAGCGCGCGACGGTGACGAACCACGCGACGTCGCGATCGCCGAGCCGCGCGGTCAGGCGCTGGTCGGGACGCCAGTCGGAGAAGAACGACGCGAGGGTGGCGTGGAGCCGACCGAGGCGGTTGTCGGCGGTGCCGTTTCCGTCGAGATCGAGGGCGATCTGCGCGGCGCCCGAGCCGCTGCGCGGGAGCTCGACCGACTCGATCCGATAGACCGAGGGCGTGCAGGCGACCGGCTCCGGATCGACCGCTTCACCGTCGGTACACGCCGCGACCATCGCCGCGATCGACCCGCTCAACACCACCGACCGACGACTCGTGAATGGAAGGATTCGTACCCGCATAGGTACGCCTTCTAGATTGATTGGTCGGACCTGTCAACCAGGTTCGACACGCCGCGTAAAGAACTACGCCGCGGCGACGGCAGCGGGCTCGGCCACGGCCACGGAGTAGACCGCGACCTTGGTCTTGTCGCGACCCGAGCGCTCGTACTTCACGACACCGGTGATCAACGCGAACAGCGTGAAGTCGCGGCCCATGCCGACGTTCTCACCCGCGTGGAACTTGGTGCCGACCTGGCGAACCAGGATGCTACCGGAGCTGACCGTCTGCCCGGCGTAGCGCTTGACGCCACGCATCTTCGGCAGCGAGTCACGCCCGTTGCGAGTCGATCCCTGACCTTTTTTATGCGCCATGACGCGTGCTCCTCAGCCGACGATCGATTCGATCTTCACCGCCGTCAGCTCCTGACGGTGGCCGTTCTTGCGAACGTAGTTCTTGCGACGACGAAACTTGAAGACCACCAGCTTCTCGCCGAGCCCTTGCTCGACGATCGAAGCGGTGACCGTCGCGCCCGCGACGGTGGGCTTGCCCACCGCGACGGTCGTTCCCTCGCCACGTGCGACCAGGAGGACCTGATCGAAGGTGATCGTGTCGCCCGCGTTGCCCGCGAGCTTCTCGACCCAAAGGGTCTGCCCGGGCTCGGCCCGGTATTGCTTTCCGCCTGTCTGGATCACCGCGTACATGGCTGCTCTTCTCCGCGATCGCGAATTTGGAACCGCGGACTCTACTCACAGGCGTCGCCGCGTCAAGGGTTCCGTGGGGCGACCTGCGAGAGCCGCGCAACACGCGGAGATCGTTGTACGTTCCGTCACGCTCTTCGAGAGGAAAGTGGGACATAGCTTCACCCGACCCGATCGATGTGGGTAGGATGACCCGATGAGGACCCCCTCGGCCTTGGCGTTGCTCTCGTTCCTCGCGCTGGTCTCGGCCTGCGGCGACAACCTCAAGCCGGAGCAGGTGGTCGACGCGGCGCCGAACGACACCGCGGTGATCGACGCGCCCGAGATCGACGCGCCGCCGATCGACGCCCAGGACATCGACGCCAACGTCGACGCCAACTGTCCGTCGCGCGCGCCCGGGACGATCGGCGGGCCGTGCACGATGGACACCCAGTGCGACAGCGTGTCCGGCGCGCTCGACGGCTTCTGTCTGGTCGGTGCCCAGGGTCCGACGACGTGGCCGGCCGAGGGCTACTGCGTGAACCGCTTCGACACCTGCGACGCGACCAACTGCGGCGCGGGCAACCAGTGCACGACGATCAACGATCCGGGCGGCGCGTTCACCGCCTGCATGCCCGCGTGCGGCACGGGCGCGTGCGTGTGCTCGAACGGCCAGCTGTGCGCGACGTCGTTCGCGGGCTCGCCGCTCGGCACCGGTCAGACGGCGTGCTTGCCGGGCAACCCGTCGGCCACTGACGGCGACGCGTGCAACGGCTTCGGCGAGTGCGCGGCCGACTCGCTGTGCCTCGCCGACTTGCTCGAGTACCCGGGCGGCCAGTGCCACACCCTCGGCTGCAACATCGGCACGGACTCGACCTGCGCGGCGGGCGGCGACGGCCACTGCATCGACTACCGCCTGATCACCGCGGGCCTGAACATCGCCAACGTCTGCATCGACTCGTGCGTGATCGACGCCGACTGTCGTCAGAGCGATGGCTACCGCTGCTTCGACGGCGGCGCGGGCGTCGGACGGTTCTGCCGTCATCCGCAGGCGGGTGACGCGTGCGCCGCCGACACCGACTGCGGCAACGCGGCGCTGTGGGACTGCAAGACCGGCGCGACGTTCCCGGGCGGCATGTGTACGCCGACGACGGGCGGCTGCACGACGCCGGGCTCGGGCGTGGGCTGCTCGAACGGCTCGAGCATCTGCTACGACTCGCTGCTGCCGCTGGTCGCCACCGACAACGTGTGCGCCGATCGCTGCGGCGGCCCCGAGGGCACGCAGGGTGGATGCCGCGCCGGATACGTCTGCCGCGATACCGATCCGGCGCCGGGTGCTAACCGAGTCTTCCTCGGCTGCGTCAACCCGTAGGACGGAGTAGCTTTGCGCGCATGCGCAGGCGATTCATCTTCTTCGTCCTCGGGTTGGTGGTGGCGTGCAAGAGCGGTAGCGCTCGACGGAGCCCGACGCTCGATCCGCCACGCGAGCCGCGGCCCGACGTCGGGCTGCCCGTGGGCGACGCGCCGCTGACGCCGCCCGGGTTGCGGTTGTCGACGGACCTCGCGGCGGTCGGCTACACCGCGACCCTGACGATCGATCCGGCGCAGCCGACCTTCGGCGGCGCGATCGAGATCGCGGCGACCTTGGCGGAGCCGTCGTCGGTGATCTGGCTGCACGCCGAGGACCTGACGATCGAGCGCGCGCGGGCGATGACGGCGGGCGGCGAGGTGGCGCTCGAGGCGGTGACCGGGCTGGCGAAGGGGCGCCTGGCGCTGCGGGCGTCGAAGCCGCTCGACGCGGGGCCGCTGACGATCGCGATCGAGTATCGCGGCAAGCTCGATCCGCTCGACACCGCGGGCTCGTTCCGCCAGCAGGTCGGCGACGACTGGTACGTCTTCACCCAGCACGAGTCGATCTTCGCGCGCCGCAGCTTCCCGTGCATCGACGAGCCGTCGAGCAAGGTGCCGTGGACGCTGACCCTGGTGGTGCCGAGCGCGCTGACCGCGCTGTCGAACGCGCCCGCGACCAGCGACGAGATCGGCGGCCCGACGCGCACGGTGCGGTTCGCGCCGACGCCGCCGCTGCCGTCGTACCTCATCGCCTACGCGGTCGGTCCGTTCGAGATCGTGCCCGCGGGCACCAGCGCGGGCGGCGCGCCGATCCGGATCATCGCGCTGAAGGGTCGCGGCGCCGATGCGGCGTTCGCGGCGACGTCGACGCCGAAGCTCCTGGCGGCGCTCGAGCAGTGGTTCGGCACGCCGTACCCGTACGCCAAGCTCGACTCGATCGCGATCCCGACGACGGTCGGCTTCGGCGCGATGGAGAACCCCGGCCTCATCACCTACCGCGAGAACCTGATCCTGATGCCGAAGGACGCGTCGCAGCAGCGCCAGCGTCGCTACGCGGGCGTCGCGAGCCACGAGATCGCGCACCAGTGGTTCGGCGATCTGGTGACGCCGGCGTGGTGGGACGACCTCTGGCTGAACGAGTCGTTCGCGAGCTGGCTGCCCGAGAAGATCCTCGCGGTGGTGTTCCCGCAGTGGACGCATCCGGTCGAGCAGGTCGAGGGCCGCAGCTACGCGATCGACTCGGACAGCCTGGTGACCGCGCGGCGCATCCGCCAGCCGATCGAGACCGAGGACGATATCCTGACGTCGTTCGACGGCATCACCTACGGCAAGGGCGCGGCGGTGCTGCGCATGTTCGAGCAGCGGGTCGGGCCCGAGGCGTTCCAGCGCGGCGT
>JAYTAJ010000499.1:0-1670 GCA_043737575.1 Myxococcales bacterium
GTACTGCGGCTCTGCCAACGCGCCGGGCTTGTGAAGCTGGGCCACGTGGCGATCGACGGCACGAAGATGAAAGCCAACGCCAGCAAGCACAAGGCGATGAGCTACGACCGGATGGCGAAGGACGAGGCCCGGCTCAAGGCGGAGATCGAGGTGCTGCTGGCGCGGGCCGACAAGACGGATGCGACGGAGGATGCGCAGTACGGCGTCGGGCAGGAGCCCGAGGACGTTCCGGCGGAGATGAAGCGGCGGCAGGACCGGCTGGACAAGATCCGGGCAGCTCGTGCCGCCCTCGAGCGAGAGGCGGCCGACGCGCGCGCGGCGGAGTTGATCGCCCTGGCCGACGAGTTGCGGGCAACGGCGGCGGAGCCGACGACGACGCCGCAGGCCGCGGGGGCGTGCATGACGCTGGCGGCGCAGCGCGACCAGCAGGCCGCCGAGCTTGACGACGACGATCGCGATCCACCGCCGCCCGGCCCCGCCGACGACCTGCCGCGACACGCCCCGCCGACGAACCCCGACGGAACGCCGAAGCCGAACGCGCAGCGCAACTTCACCGACCCGGACAGCCGGATCATGTTGCGCGACGGCGGCTTCCTTCAGGCGTACAACGCGCAGATCGCCGTCGACGAGACCCATCAGATCATCGTCGCGGCGGCGGTCGGCAACCAATCGCCCGACGCCGAGTACTTCGAACCCATGCTCGATCGGATCGTCGACAACTGCGCCGCGGTCCCCACCGCCACCACCGGTGACGCAGGCTACTTCAGCGCCAGTAACGTCCACGCCGCTGAGCACATGGGCACCGAGCCGTTCCTCGCGATGGCGCGCCAGCGACGGGCCGAGCCCCAGGCGCCCCCGCCCGACCTCACCGACCCCGTCGATGCTCGGTCACGAATGCGGGCCACGCTCGCCGACCCACGTGGGCGTGCGATCTACGCCCGCCGCAAGTCGACGGTCGAGCCCGTCTTCGGCCAGATCCGCGCCGCCCGCGGCTTCCACCACTTCTCGTTCCGCGGCCTGTGGAAGACACGCTGTGAATGGCTCTTCGTCTGCCTCACCCACAACCTCCTGAAGCTCTACCGAGCGACTGGCGGGGCCACGTTGGTGGCGCAGCCTGCCTGACACCCCGGCAGCCGCCCCACGGCTCTCACGCCGTCCAACGTGGGACGCGGACGAGCGCGCCGCCGCGGCGGCCTATGCCCTCCAGGCTCCTAGGCGAGCGCGAGCGAGCCTATCTCTGTGAGCGCGCCATTCTTCCAATCGCCTGCAGGTTCCTGGCGCGCGCCAAGCGCGCGCTACCTGGCGCGGTGGCGGCGGATCCAGTTGGTGGGACGGACGCGGTCGGCCGGGTTCGGCACCACCAGCGAGCCGACGTAGTCACCCTTGGCGTAGACCTTGGCGATCTGCTCCGACATGCGGGCGACGTCGGCGGCCGAGACCACGCCGTTCGAGGTCGCCTGGTAGAACTGCACCGTCACGCGCACCGGGAAGCGGGGGTCGCGCTCGATCGACAGGCCGTCGAGCTCGGTGTACGGGCCCTCGGCCTCGCCGTGGCCGAGCACCGCGACGTCGACATCGGAGCGGCCGCGACCGCTGCGGGTGGCGGTGGCGGTCATGGGCGCCGACGGCGCCGCCATGTCCATCTCGACACCCGAGCCGCCGCCGATCAC
>JAYTAJ010000500.1:0-3994 GCA_043737575.1 Myxococcales bacterium
TTCGACTTCACCGACAAGCAGTACGAGGCGTTCTTCAATCTCGCCCAGGCGCTGGTGAAGCTCCTGCCCAACCTCGCGCTCGAGTACCCGCGCGATCCGACCAACCCGAGCAAGCAGGCCTGGGGCTGCCTCGGGCCGATCGACGGCGAGGGCAACAGCTACCCGGCGTCGCTGTTCGCCGGCTTCATGGGCCACTACCACTGCACCACCCGCAAGTGGGATCCGGGACCGTTCGACTTCAAGAAGTGGATCGATAAGCTGCGCGGCCAGCGGGTGTTCCCGGTCGGCGTCCCCGGCGCGATCCTCGACGCCAACGGCAAGCCGGCGATCCCCGAGGACGTCGGCCAGCTCGCCGCCGCGGTGCAGCCGTACTACGACGCCAACGAGCTGACCGCCGAGGGCGGCTTCTTCCCGGTCGGCCCGTGGGGCGTGAGCCGGCTGTGGCACGGCGGCATCCACCTCCCGGCCCAGCCCGGCGATCCGGTCTACGCGCCGTTCCCCGGCCGCGTGATCGCGGCCCGCACCACCGGCTCGACGCAGATCGGCTCGAACAACTTCGTCCTCATGCGCCACGACCTCAACGTCGCGGCGCAGCAGATCCGGGTCTACTCGCTGTACATGCACCTCGACGAGAGCGGCGCCAAGGAGACGCCGGAGTGGATGAAGAACGGCGTGCCCAAGCCGATCGATCCCGGCCGCAGCGTCGACGGCTACGACGAGGTGGTCGACGCGGGCGCGCTGATCGGCCACGTCGGCACGGTCGGCCCTGACGAGCTCAACAAGGCCCAGCTGCACTTCGAGATCTTCTCGGAGAAGCGCTGGTTCGAGAGCAAGCCGGGCGAGGATCCGTCGCCGTGGAAGCTGATCGACGGCTCGGCGACCGGGCACTTCTGCGAGGACGAGGTGGTCGACGCGCTGATCGACACCGACAAGGACAAGCGGCTGTCGCGCAAGGAGCTGACCGAGTTCTACGCCGACGGCGCCGACAAGGCGTCGCTGCGCGACTACATCACGCTCCACGTCAGCGAGTGGGCGCCCGACGAGAACTGGGCCGAGGATCTCAAGGCCGCGCTCTCCAACTTCCAGAAGAAGTCGCCCAAGCGCAGGGGCAAGCCGGTCAACCTCGACGACGACGACGAGGACGTGTCGATCAACGTGATGGTCGAGGAGCAGCTCGTGCCGTTCGAGTGGTGGAGCGACGAGGTCGCCAAGGAGCTGAAGCTCGCGAACAACGCGACCGTCTACCACTACCACCCGATCCGCTTCATGGAGTTCGTGAACAGCGCGTTCAAGGCCAACGATGTGAAGTCGGATCGCGACAAGATGATCGACGACAACGAGGACGTGAAGGGCGAGTTCGCAGCGGCGCCGCCCGACCCCGAGCCGCCCTCGGACACGCACCTGAAGCTCGAGAACCTGGTCGACGGCTGGGAAGGAGACGTGCCGCCCACATGACCAAGAAGACCTCCACGAAGCTGTCGCGCCGACGGCTCCTCGGTGGCGCGCTGACCGCGGCGCTCGCGGCGGTGGTGCTGCCGATCCGCGACGTGCCGGTGCGGCCGCGGCCCGACCGCTGGAAGGGCAAGACGCGCTGGATCGGTCACGCATAACGAGAAGGGATGTCGCCAGCCCTTCCCCAACGGGTCATGCCCGTTGGGTCCCCCATCCAAGACGTGTGACCACGGAGCCTTGCGTGAGCGCGGAGCGTTGTATGGTCGCGCCCATGGTTCGTGCCGGCCTCTCGCTCGCTCTGATCCTCGCTCTCGCCGCTCCGGCCGCTGCGCAGGTGATCCCCGACGACCCACCCGCGGGTGATCCCGACGCGGGCGGCGAGGCCGAGCTCGACGAGGATCCGGTGCCGGTCGGCGACGACAGCGGCACCGAGGAGAACCCGAACGCGCCCCGGATCGGCGAGGAGGCGCCCGACGTGCCGCGCCCGCCGCCGCCCAAGCGCACCGGATATCCGATCAACGAGATCCTGCGGCCGCTGACCCTGCCCGACTTCACGTCGGAGATCTCGCTCAGCGCCAACCTGCACCCGTCGCCGGTCGACCTCGAGCTCGGGCTGCGCGCGCGCTACGGCATCACCCGCCAGGCGCAGATCGGCGTGCGCTACGGCATCGGCGGCCTCTACAACGACGGCAAGAAGGACAAGGTCGGCTGGAACACCGGCAAGGCGGTCGCGGTCGACTTCGCGTTCCTGGTGACCGACTGGATCGCGCCGCGCATCGGCGTGCCGATGTACGTCGACCCGTTCACGATCGGCCTCGAGCTCGGCGCGCCGGTGAAGTTCCGGTTCGGCGACAAGTTCGCGATCGTCGGCTTCGAGGACGTCGTCGCGTTCAAGCTGGTGAAGCGGAAGTTCCTGCCCAGCCTGTACAGCGAGCGCACCAACGAGGGCTTCGCCGACGTGATCGAGACCGGCACGCTGACGTCGGACGGCTACATCCGCATCGACTTCGGCGCGGTCTACCAGCTCAAGCCGAACCTGGCGGTGACCGGTCGGTTCGGGGTCACGCTCGACGACTTCGACGGCGACGACTCGCCGACCAGCCTGCGCGGTCAGGTGCAGTTCACGCCGAAGAAGGCGATCGACCTGATCGGCGTGATGGGGTTCGATCGGCTCGACGAGGCCGGCAACTCGTTCCACCTGACCGGCGCGATCGCGATCAGGATCTGATCTGAATTTCAGGGAGGACTTTCGCAAGTCCTCCCCTCATCGGGGCAAGCCCCGATGAGCCTCCCCTCCGAGACGCGTGACCACGCACGTCTACGGCGCGTCGAGCGGCGGCGGCGGCGCGTCGATGCCCGCGTCGATCGACGGCGGTGCGTCGAGCATCGGCGCGGCATCGAGACCGGCATCGATCGGCGGCGGTGCATCGACGCCTGCGTCGATCGCGGGCGGCAGGGTCGCCTGGCCGTCGGCACCGACGATCGCGAAGCGGCGGGCGCCGACCAGCTGACCGCCAGCGGTCTCGGTGATGCACATCCACGAGCCCTCGGGATCGCCCGCGAGGTGCTCGGCCGGCAGCTCGCTCACGAACACCGCGCCGTCGCCATCGCACGGCCGCGGCGTCGGCACCAGGCGCGCGACGGTGCGGCCGCGGTGCAGCCAGACGTGGACGACGTCCTCCTTGAGGCCGCCGGGCTCGACCAGCAGCGAGCCGCAGCGCAGGCCGTCGAGCTGGGTGCGGCGGATGACGTGCTTCGACGGCGGCAGGCACTCGTAGCTGCCGTAGCTGCCGTGACCGACCGCGCCCTCGGACATCGACAGCGGCGCGGGCGGGATGGCGCGGCGGCCGTAGTTGACGGCGACGAACAGCCCGAAGGTCGCGGCGCCGGTCAGGATCACGCCGCGGAGCGACAGCACCTGCTTGGCCGAGAACGTCAGCAGCGCGACCGCGGGCGGCGTCGCCAGCGCCGCGACCAGGAGCCCGTCCTTGTGGGTGACGCCGAACACCAGCGGCAGCACCAGGTTGAGCACGCCGAACATCGCGAGGCCGTACATCAAGGACGCCAGCCAGCGCCGCTCCATGATCACGTTGTCGAACACCAGATCCATCGTCGACACCACCGCGCACACCAGCAGCACGGGCGCCATCCACCAGTTCCACGACGCCAACGACCACGTCGCGCTCGAGCCGTACAGCGGCACCAGGAAGAAGAACATCTGCTGGTAGAGCTGCTTGATGAGGTAGTTCGTCCCGAGCCGGACCCCCTTGCGCAGGAGCTTCTCGTCGTCGCCGCGGTTGGCGGGCCCGACGATGAAGCGCAGCGCGACGAACATCAGCAGCCACGACACGAACAGGACCATCAGGATCTTGTCGGCGTAGGCGAGGCCGTGACGCGCGAACAGCATCACGCCGACGCCGAAGCTGAGCGCGACGCAGCTGTGCAGCCACCAGACCTTCTGGATGACCTTCTTCAGCCAGCCGTACGTCGGCGGGGGCTCAGGCGCGGGCGACGGCGCAACCATCGATCACAGTCGTAGCAT
>JAYTAJ010000501.1:0-1669 GCA_043737575.1 Myxococcales bacterium
GCGCCCCGCGCTACCACCGCGCTCGGGCGAGGCCCGCCAAGCCGCGGGGCCGGGCCTCACGATCGCGGGCCGCTACCAGATCATCGAGCGCATCGGCGCGGGCGGCATGGGCAAGGTCTACAAGGTCAGCCACGCCCAGCTCACGAAGACCTTCGCCCTCAAGGTCATCGGCGAGAATCTCGCCGAGAACGAGGAGGCTCGCGAGCTGTTCTATCGCGAGGCCCGCCTCGCCAGCGCCGTGAACCACGCGAACATCACCTCGGTCGTCGACTTCGGCGAGGACCCCGACGTCGGCGCGTTCATGGTGATGGAGCTCGTCTAGGGCGAGCCGGTGCACAAGATCCTGCGGCGCGAGACCCGGCTCGGTGTGCGCCTCGCCTGCGAGATCATCTTGCAGGTCGCCGACGCGCTCCACTACATCCACTCGCAGGGCATCGTCCACTGCGACATCAAGACCGAGAACATCCTGGTCGCCGAGCAGTCCGGCACCAAGCGCCGCCAGATCCTGGTCAAGCTGCTCGATTTCGGCCTCGCCCGCTCGCTCACGGGCGGCCGCGGCTCCGGGCCCCTGTCCGGCACGCCGCACTACGTCTCGCCCGAGCGCATCCGCGGCGACGCCGCGACGCCATCGTCGGATCTCTATGCGCTCGGCATCTTGTTCTACGAGCTGCTCACCGGCCACGTGCCCTGGGACGGCGCCGTGTCGACGATCCTGTCGGGGCACCTCGACCAGACGCCGACGCCGCCGACGCAGCTGGTGCCCGGCCTCGACCCCGCCCTCGAGAAGCTGATCCTGCGCGCGATCGCCAAGTCACCCGCCGATCGCCACAAGGATATGGCGGCGTTCATCTACGAGCTCCGCACGTCGATGGACATGATGGGCTTCGGCCAGCGCCGCCGCGGCGGCGGCAAGCGCGTCGTCATCGAGCGGTCGAAGAACGAGCGTGACGCTCTCGCCGCCCGCCTGGTCGACGGCTGCCGCCTGCCGCTGGCGCTGATCTCGCGCGAGGGCGTCATCCTGGTCGCCAACCCCGCCTGCGCCCGCTTCGTCATGGGCGTCGTCGTCGAGATCGAGGGCCTCCCGCTCCTGTCGACGCCGCTGGCTGGCGCCTGGCGATCCCTCGATGCCGACCTCGGGCGCGCCGCCGCCGCCACGCCGATCCGCCGCATCCTCGAGATCGACGTCCCGAGCGGCCCGCCTCAACGCCTCCTGGTCTGGCTGGATCCGTGCGGCGACGCGATCTTGTTCGGCGTCCAGCCCCTCGAGGCCTGAGCGGCATGCGGCTTCGCCGCCTCGCAGACGCATCCGAATGCGTCTGCGCATTCATACTCGTGCGCGAGTACTCGCGACGCTTCGCTCGGCGCAACGACTGCCGAAAACGGAAACCGCCCAGTTCGGAGAGAACTGGGCGGATACGCAGGCTGGTCAGTCCCGTTCGCGGTGATCGGACGGTTCCAATGACGCCCCGAGCCGGGGCGAGGCGGCGAAGCCGAAAAAGGGAACAGCCCAGTTCGGTTAGAACTGGGCTGCTCGACTGAGTCAAGACTCCGAAGGAGGTCTTGCACCAGCACAAAAAGACCCCGGCAACGACCTACTCTCCCACAGAGTTGCCCCTGCAGTACCATCGGCCCTGGAGAGCTTAACTTCCGTGTTCGGGATGGGAACGGG
>JAYTAJ010000502.1:0-20672 GCA_043737575.1 Myxococcales bacterium
GTCATCACCGCGTACTCCGACATCGAGCCGATCCTCGCCGCGATCAACGAGGGCCTGGTCGCTCGCTACATCGTGAAGCCGTGGAACCGCGAGGAGCTCGATCAGCTGCTGCGCTGGGCGATCGCGGCGTGGCAGTTCACCCGCGACTCGTCGGCGCTGCAGCACCGCCTGCTCGAGACCGAGCGCCTCGCGACCCTCGGCTCGATCGTCGGCTCGGTGGTCCACGATCTCAACCAGCCGGTCGCCAGCATGCTCATGAACTGCGAGCGCATGCTGTACCTGGCGCAGGCGCTGCCACTGGTGTCGGCGATGGCGGCGAAGCTGTCGCCGGGCTCGGGCGCGGCCGGCGATCCGACCACCGAGTTCCTGTCGGAGAAGGAGCGCAGCCACCTCGACGATCTGCTCACCGAGCTGCCCGAGATCATCGACGAGCTGCGCACCTCGACCGAGCACATGCGCGGCATGACGTCGGACCTGCACCAGTTCCTGCGCGGCCAGCGCCGCGACGTCGACGTCGCGACCTCGCCGGTCCCGGTCATCAAGCACGCGCTCGGCGTGTGCCAGGACGTCGCCGTGCGCTCGCGCGGCTTTCTTCGCTACGACGGCCCCGAGACCTTGCCGTCGGTGCGCATCAGCTCGACCGAGCTGACGCAGGTGCTGATCAACGTCGTCACCAACGCGGCCCAGGCCCTGGGCGAGCGGGTGACCGGTGACGGCAGCGTGATCGTCAGCGCCGAGAGCACGCCCGGCTCGATCAAGTTCGTCATCGCCGACAACGGGCTCGGCATCGCCGCCGACGTGCTGCAGAAGGTCGGCACGCCGTTCTTCACGACGCGGCGCCAGGGTACCGGCCTCGGCATCGCGCAGTGCCAGCGCCTGGTCGGCAAGGCCGGCGGCTCGTTCCGGATCGCGAGCGAGATCGGCAAGGGCACGACGGTGACCTTCACGATTCCGACGCGTTAGTTTTTCGGAACCCGGTGCGTGGCGCGCGCGATCGACGCGTGAGCGGGCGGGGATCGTGGGTCGGACACAGCGTCGCGAGCGGAGGGACCCGGCGTGGGTCGGACGCTGCGTGATACAAGCGTCGGCGTGAGCGACGTGTCTGTCCTGGCCCCGGCGCCGCTGCCGCGGGGCGTGTCGGTGGTGATCCCCTGCTATCACAGCGAGGGATCGATCGGCCTCGTCGTCGAGCTGCTGCTGCCGGTCCTCGCGACCTTGGCGCCTGCGTTCGAGGTGATCCTGGTCGACGACGCCAGCCGCGACAAGACCGGTCGCGTGATCGCGGCGCTGGCTCGGGCCCATCCCGCGGTGACCGCGGTGTCGCTGATGCGCAACTACGGCCAGCACGCGGCGCTCCTGTGCGGCATCCGCGCCGCGCGCTTCGACGTCGTCGTCACCATGGACGACGATCTGCAGCACCCGCCCCAGGAGCTACCGAAGCTGCTCGCCGCGCTCACCGACGACCTCGACGTGGTCTACGGCAGCCCGGCGAAGCAACCCCACGGCATCATGCGCGGCGCGGCGTCGCGGATCACCAAGTGGGTGCTGCAGGGCGCGATGGGCGCCGACACCGCGGGCAAGGCGTCGGCCTTGCGCGCGTTCCGGACCCGGCTGCGCGACGCCTTCGAGCAGTTCCGCGGATCGTTCGTGTCGATCGACGTGCTCTTGACCTGGGGCACGCAGCGGTTCACCCACGTCGCGGTCCGCCACGATCCGCGGACCATCGGCACGTCGAACTACACACTGCGCAAGCTGGTGCGCCACGCCATCAACATGATGACCGGCTTCTCGACGATCCCGCTGCAGCTCGCGAGCTGGATCGGCTTCGCGCTGACCGGCTTCGGCCTCGCGGTGTTCGCGTTCGTCCTGATCCGCTACCTCGCCGACGGCGGCGCCAGCGCGCCCGGCTTTCCGTTCCTCGCTTGCACGATCGCGGTGTTCTCGGGCGCGCAGCTCCTGTGCCTCGGCATCATCGGCGAGTACCTCGGCCGCGCCCACTTCCGGCTGCTCGATCGGCCGGCGTACCAGGTCCGCACCGCGATCCGCGGCGGCGATCCACCCGCCGCCTAGCGGTTACGGTCGGACGACCAGCAGCAGCGCGACCGAGCGAGCGTCGGCGCGGCTGACGCCGTCCTGCTGCTTGCCGAGCAGGTTGTCGAAGCTGAAGCGCAGCCCGAGGTCGAAGGTCTCGTTGAGGTTGCGCACCGCGCCGACGCCGACCGGCACCTGCAGCGTGTCGCCGAGCGCCGACAGGCTGCCGCTCATGCCGGTCAGCAGCTTCACCGTCGTCGGCGCGTCGATCTGGAGCTGGAGCTCGAGGGGCAGGAACAGGCCGTCGTCGATGACGTCGCGATCCGACAGCGCGAACCCGAGCTGGGGGTCGAAGAACAACGACGCGGTGTCGCTGAAGTGGAACTTGCCGGCCGCGCCGATCGCCAGCATCGTCGTCGACGCGTCGAAGCTGGTCACGTAGAAGGTGGCGTGGGCCGACAGGTGCAGCGGCGCCGCGAACGCCAGGCCGTACATCACGTCGAGGCCGACGTTGTCGTAGACGTTGGCGCAGCCGCTGTCCTTGCCGGTGAGGCACAGGCCGAGGCCGGGCCGCGACTGCCAGCGCATCGGGCCGTCGTGGATGAGACCGAGCTGGAGCTTGTCGGAGATGCTGTAGAAGAGGTCGGGCACGAGCGAGATCGGCTTGCCGGCCTGATCGGCGGACAGGTTCATCGCGAGCGTGATGCGCGCCGAGAACATGCCCTTCGGGCCCTGGATGCCGCGCTGGACCGCGACGAGGCCGTCGGGAGCCTCGCTCACGGGCGCGACGTCGTCGTCGGCGAAGGCGGTGGTGATGGTGGTCGTGGTGGCGAGCAGCGACAGGGAGAGGCCAAGCCAAGTACTGCGGAGCGAGAGAGTCGTCATTGCGCAGGCGGCTCTGCACGTTCGTGTCCACATGCGCAAGGCGGCGTACCGACTCGCCGCGTCGCGCTGCTCGACGAGCGCCTGCGCTCGGTGGGCGATCGATCGCCCCGGCGAGGCTCACCAGCGCGGTGTTTCGACCACGCGGTCGTAGATCTTGGTGCAGCCGGTGTCGGTGCGCGTGATCGCGAAGCCGAGCGCGCGGTGCAGTCGGAGCGCGGCGACGTTGGCAGCCGAGACCCGGGTGTCGATGCGCGCCACGCCCTCGCTGCGCAGGCGCCCGAGCACGCCGGTCCAGAACATCGGCGCGACGAGGCCGAGGCCCGCGGCGGTGCCGCCGAGGTAGAGCCGCACCCGATCGCCGGAGCGGCGGAACGTCATCACCGCCGCGATCGCGTCGCGGTGGCGGTGGACCCAGACCTCGTCGCCGTCGCCCGCGAGGCTCTCGGCGAGGCTGTCGGCCATCCAGCGGGCGTAGCGCTCGCGGGCGCGGCTCGGGTGGATGCGCGCGTCCTCGTGGAAGCGCGAGTAGTCGAAGCCGTCGCGGGCCAGCGCGATCAGCAGGTCGCGATCGGCGGCGACCGCGGCCTCGACCGCGACCGCGCGGCCGAACGCCGCCGCCGGATCGTGGGCCGCGAGATCGAGCGCGAGGGCGTGGGAGGTCTCGATCGCGGCGAAGCCGGCCGCGGCGAGCGCGGCGACCAGCGTCGGATCGGCGACCCGCGTGGTCGCGAGGCCGACCGCGTCGGCGACCAGCGCGCGATCGAAGGCGGCGAGCGCCGCGGGCAGCGCCGCGGGATCGCCGTAGCCGAGCTCGAGCAGCTCGACGGTCGCGACGCCCAGCGCTCGCGCGTCCCACGGCGTCGGGCGCCATCGCAGCGTGACGCCATCGACGGTGAGCGCGCGCTCGGTCATGCGCCGCCATGGTACTGCTAGCGGCACGCGATGGACGAGCCGATCCCGTTCAACCGACCGCATCGCACCGGCCGCGAGGTCGCGTTCGTCACCGAGGCGCTGACCGGCGATCACTGGCGCGGCGACGGGCCGTTCACCCGCCGCGCCACTGCGCTGTTGTCGGCCGCGGTCGGCGACGCGCCGTGCTTGCTGACGACCTCGTGCACCCACGCCCTCGAGCTGGCGGCGCTGCTGCTCGATCTCGGGCCGGGCGACGAGGTCATCCTGCCCGGCTTCACCTTCGTCTCCACCGCCAGCGCCTTCGCGCTGCGCGGCGCGCGGCTGGTGTTCGCCGACGTCGACGATCGCACGCTCGGCCTCGATCCGGTCGACGTCGCGCGCAAGGTCACGGCGCGGACCAAGGCGATCGTCGCGGTCCACTACGCGGGCGTCGCGTGCGATCTGGATGCGCTCGCCGCCCTCGGCCCGGCGATCGTCGAGGACAACGCCCACGGGCTGTTCGCGAGCTGGCGCGGCCGGCCGCTCGGCAGCCTCGGGCAGATCGCGACCCAGAGCTTCCACGACACCAAGAACCTCGCGTGCGGCGAGGGCGGCGCCATCGTGCTCGGCGATCGGGCGCTGGTCGAGCGCGCCGAGATCTTGCGCGAGAAGGGCACCAACCGCGGCCGGTTCTTCCGCGGTCAGGTCGACAAGTACACCTGGGTCGACGTCGGCTCGAGCTACCTGCCGTCGGATCTGCTGGCCGCGGTGCTGACCGCGCAGCTCGAGGGCGCCGCCGCGATCCAGGCCGCGCGCCACCACGTCTGGGCTCGCTACCACGCCGAGCTGGCGGCCTGGGCCGCGCGGCACGGCGTCGCGCGTCCGCACCTGCCCGACGGCGCCGCGCACTCGGCCCACATCTACTGGATGCGCGTGCGCGACCTCGACACGCGGACCCGACTGATCGCGCACCTGGCGGCGCGCGGCATCACCGCGACGTTCCACTACCAGCCGCTGCACCTGTCCGAGGTCGGCGTCCGCCTCGGCGGCGTGGTCGGCGCGTGCCCGGTCACCGAGCGCGCCGCCGACACCCTGGTGCGCTTGCCGCTCTACGCCGATCTGACCGACGCGCAGGTCGATCGCATCGTCGCCGCGGTCACCGCGTTCACGTCCTGATCTGCCGCAGGTACTCGCCGTACTCGTCGGGCAGCTCGGCCGCCAGGGTGTCGAGCTGGGCCTCGTCGATGAAGCCCATGCGCCAGGCGATCTCTTCGGGGCACGCGATCATCAGGCCGGTGCGATGCTGGATCGCGTGGACGAAGCTCGACGCCTCGAGCAACGACTCGTGGGTGCCGGCGTCGAGCCACGCGGTGCCGCGCGAGAACACCTCGACCCGCAGCTCGCCGCGCGCGAGGTACAGCCGGTTGAGATCGGTGATCTCCAGCTCGCCGCGGGCCGACGGCACCACCTGCGCCGCCAGCTCGGTCACCTGATCGTCGTAGAAGTACATGCCCGGCACCGCGAGGTTGGAGCGCGGCACCGCCGGCTTCTCCTCGAGCGACACCACGGTCTGATCGGGGCCGAGCTCGACGATGCCGTAGCGCTGCGGATCGCGGACCGGATACGCGAACACCACCGCGCCCCGCGGCGTCGCCGCGGCGCGCTGCAAGGTCTCCTGCAGCCGCGAGCCGTAGAACACGTTGTCGCCCAGCACCAGCGCGCACGGCTGCCCCGCCACGAAGTCGCGGCCGACGAGGAACGCGTCGGCGAGGCCGCGCGGCTCGGCCTGCGCCGCGTACGCGAAGTCGAGGCCCCAGCGCGCGCCGTCGCCGAGGAGCCGCTGGTACGCCGGCAGATCCTCGGGCGTCGAGATGACCAGGACCTCGCGGATGCCGGCGAGCATGAGCATCGACAGCGGGTAGTAGATCATCGGCTTGTCGTAGACCGGCAGGAGCTGCTTCGAGACCGCGCGCGTGATCGGGTAGAGGCGCGTGCCGCGGCCGCCTGCGAGGATGATGCCCTTCATGATCGCCGCTCCTCGTAGTTGAGCGCGAGCCACGCCCGGAAGTCGTCGCTGTCGCGGATCGCGGCGAGCCAGGCGCCGTGCTCGGCGTACCACGCGACCGTCGCGCGCAGCCCGTCGGCGAGCTGGTGGCGCGGCCGCCAGCCGAGGTCGCGCTCGATCTTGGTGGTGTCGAGATCGTAGCGGCGATCGTGGCCGGGCCGATCGGCGACGAACCTGATGAGGCTGGTGTGGGGGCGGTGCGACGACGTCGGGTAGCGCTCGTCGAGCAGCGCGCACAGGGTCTCGACGATCGCGAGGTTGGTCGGCTGGTTGCCGCCGCCGACGTGGTAGGTCTCGCCGAGGGCGCCGCGCTCGAGGATCGCGACGATCGCCGCGCAGTGATCGTCGACGTGGAGCCAGTCGCGGATCTGGCGGCCGTCGCCGTAGACCGGCAGCGGCTTGCCGAGCGCGCCATGGACGATCATCAGCGGGACGAGCTTCTCGGGAAACTGGTACGGCCCGTAGTTGTTCGAGCAGGTCGACAGCGTGATCGGCAGGCCGTAGGTGATCGCGTAGGCGCGCACCAGGTGATCGGACGCCGCCTTCGACGCCGCGTAGGGCGAGCGCGGCGCGTAGGCCGCGGCCTCGGTGACCGCGGGCTGATCGGGCGCGAGGGTGCCGTAGACCTCGTCGGTCGAGACGTGGTGGAAGCGCTCGATCGCGGCGCCGCGGGCCCGCGCCGCCTCGAGCAGCGTGAAGGTGCCGACGACGTTGGTGTGGACGAAGGCGCCGGGCGCGGCGATCGATCGATCGACGTGAGACTCGGCGGCGAAGTGGACGATGGTGTCGATGCCGTCGAGCACCGCGTCGACCGCGGCGCGATCGGTGACGTCACCGACCACGAAGCGGTGGCGGGCCTCGTCGGGCAGGTCGCGCAGGTTCTCGCGGCTGCCCGCGTAGGTCAGGGCGTCGAACGTGACGATCTCGACGGTCGGCCGCGCGGCCAGGAGGTGGCGCACGAAGTTCGAGCCGATGAAGCCCGCACCGCCGGTACACAGGACGCGTCGCACGTCGGACGAATTCACCACGGCGGCGCGCCCGGCTCAAGCCGCCCGCGGAACAAGCGGCGGTTTGGTATACGGTGCGCCGTGTCTCGCCGCTCCACCACCGCCGTGATCGCCGCCGCGATCGTCGTCGGCCTCGCGGTGCGGCTGAGCTCGTGGGTCGGGATGATCGCGTCGGACGATCTGACCCACGCGTGGTCGGCACTGCACGTCTGGGACGATCCGATCGAGCACGGGATGCCCGACGGCGCCGACAGCGCGTACACGGTCAACGCGCGGCGGGTCGGCGTCAACCTGCCGCTCGCCGCGGGCGCCGCGATCGCCGGCCCGTCGGAGACGACCTTCGGCGCGGTGACGCTGGTCGAGTCGCTGCTCGGCGTGCTGCTGTGCGCGGCGTGGGCCGGCGCGCTCGGCGGTCGTCGCGCCGCCGCGGTCGCGGCGTGGCTCGCCGCGGTGTCGCCGATCGACGTGTGGAGCGCGACGATCTGGCTGCAAGACACGCTGTTCGCCGCCGGCCTCGCCGGGGCGATGGCGGCGCTGGCGTGGGCGGCGCGCACCGAGCGCGCGCGCTGGTGGATCGTCGCCGGGCTCGCCCTCGGTTACCTCCAGTACGTGAAGGAGAGCGCGTCGATCCTGGTCGCGGTGCTGGCGATCGCGGGCGCGGTGCGATCGATCCGCGCGCGCCGGATCGATCGCGGCACGGTGTGGCTGGTCGCGGGCTTCGCGGCGATGCAGCTCGCGGCGTGCGCGTACTGGGCGATCGCGATGGGCGATCCGCTCTATTACCTGCACGCGTGGCTCGGTCGCCAGACCTCGATCGAGGGCGAGGCGGCGGCGCGGCCGTTCCCGCACAACCTGGCGCGGCTCGGGCTCTACGTCGGCTATCACCAGGCGTTCGGCGTCGGGCTGCTCGTCGCCGGCTGGTTCGCCGTGCGCTGGGTGCGGCGCGGCGCCGCGCCGCTGCGCGTGCGTCAGGACGTGGCGCTGCTCGGCCTGGTCCAGCTCGCGCTGATGATCCACGTCCTGCGCTGGGGCGCGTGGACGCAGCGCTACCTGATGCAGGTGTCGCCATTCTTGATCGCGGTCGGCGCCGCCGGGCTGGTCGCGGCCTGGGGCGATCGCGCGCCGTGGCCGCGGCGCCTGCGCTACGCCGCGGTCATCGCCGCGACCGCGCTCGGCCTCGCGATCGGCAGGCCGCAGCACGGTCGGTTCCGCGCCGACGTCGTCCGCGCGACCAGCGTCGCGATCGCGACGCCCGCGCTGCGCGAGCTGCCGGTCCACGTCGTGCGCGGCCCGCGCCCCGGCCACTACACCGATCGCGCGCTGGCGCTGCTCGACGGGTATCGCCACGATCGCTTCCACGTCGTCGACGATCCCGCGACCGTCGGGCGCGGCCTGATCGTCTACAGCTTCCTCGAGCACCGCGCCGCTCGGCCGACCGCGCCGATCGGGCGCAAGGTCTTCACCGCCGAGACCCAGGGCGGGACGCGATGGATCGAGATCTACGCGGTGCCGTAGCTACGGCGCGCGGGTGCCGTGCTCCCACTGCTCGCGGGCGCGGACCGCGCCGTCGGGCCGGTAGATCGTCCACGCGCCGTGGCGCTGGCCGCGCTCGTCGTAGGCGCCCTCCTCGGCGAGCTGCCCGGTCGGATACCAGCGCCGCGACGGCCCCGCGCCGGGCTCCTGATCGCGGCCGGCCCGGGCCTCGTGCCGCTTGGTGCCGTCGGCGTAGAACGACTCGTCGAGGCCGCCGGCCTCGGACTGCTCGGCGACGGTGCCGCTGTGATACCAGAAGCGATAGCTGACCTTGGCGCCGCTGGTCGGATCGACGCAGGTGTCGAGGAAGCCGTCGCGGCTCGCGACCAGCCCGGGCTTGCACGTCGGCTCGGGTCGCGGCGGCACCACCAGCGGCGGTCCGTCGGGCTGGTGGCACTCGCGGCGGATACCGACCTCCATCACCGACGTGTAGAGCGCGTCACCGTCGAGCTCCAGATCGGTGATCGGGTTGCGCGCCGCGACCGCGATGGGCGCCGCGCCGTCGCGGAGCTGGTAGACGACGTTGTCGGCGGTGAAGTAGACCCGATCGTCGACCGCCTGGAGGTTGCGCACCAGGAACACGCCCGTCGCGTCGGTCTCGAAGCCAGCGCCGCCCGCCTTCGCGGTCGAGCGCACCTGATCCCAGCCGATCAGCACGCGATCGCGATGCACCAGCATCGACGACACGTCGGCGCCGGTCAGCGCGACCACCGTCGGTGCGCCGCCCTCGCGCGGGATGCGCAGGATCGCGCGACAGTCGTTCGCGCACGGCATCGGCGCCGCCGCCTCGACGTAGACGTGGTCGTCGTCGAACGCCAGGCTCGCCGCCTCGTCGGCCAGCCGCGACACGAAGGTCGACGACACCTTGAACAGGCCCGCCGATCCCGACACCAGCAGCGCGTCGTCGGTGACGACCAGCGAGTGCGGCGTCCCGAATCCGTCGGCGACCTGCTCGGGCGCGCCGCCCGCGAGCTTCACCGACCACATCGCGCCGTCGCGGCGGACCCACACCAGCCGATCGCCGACGACCACGATCTCGGGCACGCCGGCGCCGTCCTCGCCCTCGACGACCACGGTCGGCGCGCCACCCGCGAGCGGCATGCGCAAGATCCGGCCGCGCTCGTACTCGACCCAGTACAGGTCGTCACCGACGACGTCGACGTCCATGACGTCGGTCGGCTCGAGCGACAGCCACGCCGGCACGCAGGCCTTCGGCGCGTCGACGATCGCCGGCGGCAGCGACGGCGTCGCCGGGGTGGAGGGGCCACAGGCGCTGACGAGCAGCGCGGCGAGGACGATCGCGATCACGATCGGAGGGCGCGTCATCGCCGCATCATGCACCGCCGCCGCCATCGACGCCTGCGCGGCGGCATCGTAGGGTGCGCCGCCATGACCCAGCGCACGACCGGCCTGCGCGCCGCGCTCTCGAGCGCCGCGGTGTACCAGGGCCTCCAGGATCTGCTCGGCGGCCGCCGCTTCCAGCGCCGCCTGATCGACGACCACGTCGCGCCGCAGCCGGGCATGCGCCTCGTCGACATCGGCTGCGGCCCCGGCGCGATCCTCGAGCACGTCCCGGCCGGCGTCGACTACCACGGCTTCGATCCCAGCCCGCGCTACATCGCCGCCGCCCAGCGCCGCTGGGGCGATCGCGGCCACTTCTGGCAGGCTGGCGTCGAGGACGCGCCGCGCCTCGCGGGCGGCCGCTTCGATCGCGCGATCGCGGTCGGTGTGCTGCACCATCTCGACGACGGCGGCGCCCGCCAGCTCGCCGGCTTCGCCGCCGCGGCGCTCGCCGACGACGGCGTGCTCGTCACCTATGATCCCGCGATCACCGCCGCGACCTCCTTCGCCGCGCGCTTCCTGATCGAGCGCGACCGCGGCCAACACGTCCGGAAACCGGACGACTACGCGGTCCTGCTGCGCACTGCCTTCGCCGACGTGACCATCGTCGCCGTCGCGCGCCACCTCCGCATCCCCTACACCGGCTGCATCGTCACCGCGCGCCAGCCCCGCCGCGCTACGCTGGCCCATGCCTGATCGTTTCTCGCCCGAAGACCACGCCCGCCTCCGCGCGCGCCTGATGCAACGCGGCGGCGATCTCGCCGCCAAGCTATCCGAGATCCTCGCCGGCAAGGACGGCGACGCGGTCGTCGCCACCCTCGGCCTGTCGACCAAGCCGGGGGCACGCCCCGAGGAAATCCTGCGCCGCGCGCTCGACGACAACGAGCAGCTGCGCCGCTGGCTCGACGACGGCGATCCGCGCTATGGCGCGTGCGGCGTCTGCGCCACGCTGTTCTCGATCGAGGAGCTGCGCGAGCTGCCCTGGGCCGATCGCTGCCGCGCCCACGCCGCCCCGGCCCCCGCCGCGCACTGACCGCCGACCGCAACCGTTGCCGTAACCGTATCCGTATCCGTATCCGTAACCGTAACCGTATCCGTAACCGTATCCGTAACCGGGTTGCCCGCGCTCCGGCTCACGGGCTCCACGGCAGCACGAACGCGTCCTCGGGATTGCCGCTGAACTGATCGAGCCACGGCGAGTAGGTGCGCACCTCGATGCGATCGCCGAAGAACGTGTAGAGCCGCAGATAGCCCTGCCCTCCCATCGCCTCGCCCTGATAGTCTTGCAGCACCTCGTGGACGCGGTGGCCTCCGGCCGCGAGGCTGGTGGCGTGGCCGACGCCGTCGACCGCGACGTGGCCCGACACCACCAGATCGACGTTGCTGCGATCGGCGATCACCCGCTGCCACAGGTCCTCGCCGTCGGTGACGCTCGGCCACGCCACGCCGACGTAGGAGTACGGATTCCAGCGCTGGCTGCCGCCCCACCGCGCCCAGTCGTAGCGGCGATCGTCATTGTAGAGATACGCGTGGGTGTCGATGATGACGTGATCGGCCGGCTCGTCGTCGAGGACCTCGGCCGCCCACGCCAGCACCTCGGGCCGCGGCCCCCACTCGAGCCCGAGCACCAGCCAGGTCTGCCCCGCGATCGTGAGGCGCTGGTAGTGGTTGTCGGTGCGGTCGGCCTGGTAGAGGCCGCCGAAGGTCGGCTGCGCCATCAGGTGCGAGACCGAGCGATACTCGGTGAGCCGCGACGATCGCAGCTGGGTGACGTCGTAGTCGTGGTTGCCGGGCACGACGACCAGCGGCGCGACGGTCTCGATCTCGTCGAAGCCGGCCTGGGCTCGCTGCCACTCGATCGGCGCGTTCCACTCGGTGACGTCGCCGACGTGGACCACCAGGCGCACGCCGTGCTCGGCCGCGTGGTCGGCGATCCACCGCGTCTGCGCCGCCCAGATCGCGGGGTGCTGATCGAGGTAGACCTGCGTATCGGGCAAGACGACCATCGTCCAGGTCTCATAGGCCGGGGTCGCGCCGTCGACGCCGCCGGCGTCGAGCGCGTCCGACGGCGGCTCGCCGCACGCGACCAGACACAGCAACACGGCCGACAGACGCACGATGTCAGTGTACCGCGTGTAGGATCGCGTCGTGGATCTCACCGGCCATCGGATCGGCAGCTACGTCGCGACGCGCTTGCTCGGATCCGGCGGCGCCGGGGCCGTGTACCTGTGCGAGCACACGATGATCGGCAGCAAGGTCGCCGTGAAGGTGCTGCACGACGATCAGGCCGGCAACCCCGAGGAGGTGTCGCGGTTCTTCGCCGAGGCGCGCTCGGCCGCTGACATCGGCCACCCCAACATCATCCTCATGATCGACGCCGGCTACCTGCCGACGCCGAGCGGCCAGCGCGCGTTCGTGATGATGGAGGCGCTCGACGGTGAGAGCCTCGACAAGCGGCTGCGCGGCGGTCCGCTCGGGCTCGCGGACATCCACCACATCCTCGCGCAGTGCGCGTCGGCGCTGATCGCCACCCACGGCAAGGGCATCATCCACCGCGATCTCAAGCCGGCCAACGTCTTCCTCTGCAAGCAGCAGTTCGATCCGATGTTCGTGAAGGTGCTCGACTTCGGTATCGCCAAGCTGACGACGCCCGACGCCAGCGCCCGCAAGACCCAGCTCGGCATGGTGCTGGGCACGCCGCACTACATGAGCCCGGAGCAGTGCGAGGGCCGCGGCGCGCTCGATCACCGCTCCGACATCTACTCGCTCGGCGTGATGCTGTACGAGATGCTGACCGGCACGCTGCCGTTCGACGGCGAGATCCGCGACATCCTGCTCGCGCACATCACGCAAGATCCGCCGCCGCCGTCGACGCGCAACCCCAGCGTGCCGCCGGCCTGGGAGGCGCTGTGTATGCGCATGCTCGAGCGCGCCAAGGAGGAGCGGCCGCAGTCGATGGCGGAGGTCGCGCTCGCGCTGCAGAACCTGCCGCGCCACGCCGAGATCTATCAGGCCGACAAGCAGCGGCGCGCGGCGTCGGGCCACTCCGGCCACACCCAGATCCTCGAGGCGCCGCCAGGCGCGATGGGCAGCTCCGCCGACGGCGTGCCCAAGCCGGTCGCCGACGCGCGATCGCGGCCGACGTTGCGGAGCAGCCTCGAAGAGCTGACCGGTTCGTCGGCGGTGCCGATCGGCGGCTACGCGACGCCCCCGGGTGGCTACCCGGCGCCATCGGGTGGCTTCGCCGCGCCGCCGCAGGTGATGGCGCCGCCGATCACGGTGGCCGAGCACTGCGGCGCGCTGGCGCTCGAGTCGCAGCACCGCCGCTTCGTCGACATGCTGCTCGGGCAGCCGCGCGGCCACTGGATCGACATCCAGGCGCTGTGTCGCTACGCCGCGGTGCCGGTGCCGCCGCCCGGCCTGGAGATCGCGGTGGCGTGGCTCGATCATCCGCGCGGCGAGGTCGACCGCGCGAGCGTGGTGTTCTTCGCGCCCGCGACCTTGTGGTCGGCGGTCGTGCTCGTCGACCTCCGCGCTCGCGGGTGAATCCGATCACCAGAACCTCTTCCGATTCCCTGCGGGAGTCTTCACAGGTTCTGAACTGCGATCACGCGGCTCGCGACCTTGCGGATCGGTGCGCGCGACGGGCACGATCGACGCGATGCGTCTGCTCGTCCAACACCGCAGCCGGTACCGCTACCCGGCCCCGGCCGCGCTCGGGCCGCACGTCGTCCGGCTCCGGCCGTGTGATCACGCGCGGGCGATCGTCGAGACCTATCAGCTGACGATCGCGGGCGAGCACCAGCTGCACTGGCAGCGCGATCCGCACGGCAACCACGTCGCGCGGGTCTCGTTCCGGGTCGGCCAGCAGGTGTCGGACTTCGACGTCACCGTCGAGCTGGCGATCGATCTGCGGGCGGTGAACCCGTTCGACTTCCTGGTCGATCCGCGGTGCAAGCAGGTGCCGTTCGTCTACCCCGACGGCCTCGCCGACGAGCTGGCGCCATTCTTCGCGCGGCCCGATCCGGCGTTTGCCCAGGGCGCGATCGCGGAGGCGTTCTTCGCCGCGCTGCCGGCGGATGGTGACGTCGTCGAGCTGGTGGTCGAGATCAACCGGCTGATCGCCGAGCGGGTCCGCTACGTCGTGCGCGAGGAGGCGGGGGTGTGGACGCCCGAGGAGACGCTGACGCACGGCCGCGGCAGCTGCCGCGACTCGGCGGTGCTGCTGTGCGCGGCCCTGCGATCGCGCGGGCTCGCCGCGCGGTTCGTGTCGGGCTACCTGGTCCAGGTCGCCGACGAGGGCATGCTGCCGGGCGTGCCGCGCGGGCTCGATCGCGACGTCGTCGATCTGCACGCGTGGGCCGAGGTGTTCATCCCGGGCGGCGGCTGGATCGGGCTCGACGCGACGTCGGGGCTGCTCGCGGGCGAGGGCCACCTGGCGCTGTGCGCGACCGCGTCGCCCGCGTCGGCGTCGCCGATCGAGGGCACCAGCGACGTCGCCGCGAGCGCGGTCGAGTTCTCGACCGCGGTGACCCGCCTCGGCCACGAGCCGCGGCCGACCGCGCCGTACCCCGACGAGGTCTGGACCGCGCTGCTCGCCGCCGCCGATCGCGCCGACGCGACCTTGGTCGAGGCCGGGCTGCAGGTGACCAGCGGCGGCGAGCCGACCTTCGTGTCGCGCGAGGTGCCGACCCTGCCCGAGTGGAACGGCGCGGCGCTCGGCGACAGCAAGTGGCGCCAGGGCCTGCGGCTGGTCGACGAGCTGGCGACCCGCTTCACCCCGGGCGCGGCGGTGATGCATCGCCTCGGCAAGCAGTACCCCGACGAGCCGCTGCCGCGGTGGTCGCTCGACGTGTGCGCGCGCCGCGACGCGGTCGCGATCTGGCCGCCGCGGGCGCTGCCGCTCGACGGCACCGCCGCGGGCGCGCATCGCCTGGTCGACGCGATCGCCGCCGCGCTCGCGATCCCCGCGACCGCGATGCCGGCGTTCGAGGATCCGTGGCCGCTGCTCGCGGGCGAGGCGGCGCTGCCGGTCGACGGCGTGGTGCCGTCGGCGATCGAGACCACTGACGAGCTCGATCCGACGACGCGAGTGCTCGCCGAGCCGCAGGCCCGCCGCCGCCTCGCGCGGGTGCTCGATCGCGGCGCCGCGGCGCCGACCGCGTGGGTCGTGCCGCTGGCGCGCGAGGCCGACGCCTGGCGCACCGAGACCTGGCGGCTGCGCCGCGATCACCTGTTCCTGATCCCGGGCGACGCGCCCGCGGGGCTGCGGCTGCCGCTCGCCAGCCTCGGGCCGGGCCGCCCGGTCCCGGCGGCGCCGTCGGAGCTCGGCCTCGATCCGCGCCAGCTGCCGCCGAGCGACGGCGACGATGACGCCAGCAAGGCGCTGGCGCAGCTCCGCCTCGACGCGTCGGATCCGTCGCGGGCCCGGCTCGGCGCGGTGGCGCCGCGGGTCGACGCCGCGGTCGCGATCGGCATCCGTACCGCGCTCCTGGTCGAGCCGCGCGGCGGCCAGCTGTGGGTGTTCTTGCCGCCGGTCGCCAGCTTCACCGACTGGCTCGCGCTGGTCGACGCGATCGATCGCGCCCGGGTCGCCGCCAACCTCGACGCCCGGCTCGACGGCTATCCGCCGCCCAGCGATCCGCGGTTGCTGCGCTACGCGGTCACGCCCGACCCGGGCGTGCTCGAGGTCAACCTGCCGCCCGCGACCAGCGGCCGCGATCACGCGGCGCTGCTGGCCACGACCTTCGAGGCCGCGCTGGCGTCGGGCCTCACCGCCGAGAAGTACCTCCTCGACGGTCGGCTCACGGGCGCGGGCGGTGGCCACCACATCACGATCGGCGGTCCGTCGCCCGCGGCGTCGCCGTGGTTCGCGCGGCCCGATCTGCTGGCGTCGCTGGTCGCGTGCTGCCAGCACCACCCGTCGCTGTCGTATCTGTTCACGGGGCTGTTCGTCGGGCCGACCTCGCAGGCGCCGCGCGCCGACGAGACCCGCGGCGACGTCCACGGCGATCTCGAGATCACCCTCGAGCGCGCGCTGCGCGGCGCCGAGACGCCGCCGTGGCTGCTCGACGCGCTGTTCCGCCACTACCTGTGCGACGTGTCGGGCTCGACCCACCGCGCCGAGCTGTCGATCGACAAGCTGTGCGATCCCGGCACCGCCTTCGGCCGCCAAGGCCTGGTCGAGCTGCGCGCGTTCGAGATGCCGCCGCACCCGCGGCTCGCCGCGGCCCAGGTGATCCTGGTGCGCGGGATGATCGCCGCGTTCGCGCGCGCGCCGTACCGCGGGCCGCTGATCCGCTGGGGCGCCGCGCTCCACGATCGCTTCCTGCTGCCGTACTTCCTCGCCGCCGATCTCGAGGAGCTGCTCGCCGGGCTCGCGGGGCGCGGCGTCGAGCTGCCGCTCGCCGCGTTCACGCCGTTCGTCGAGCTGCGCTGTCCGGTTGCCGGACGCTTCACCGCAGGCGACGTCGCGGTCGAGGTCCGCAATGCCCTCGAGCCGTGGCCGGTCCTCGGCCAGGAAGCTTCTGCTGGCGGGACGTCCCGTTACGTCGACAGCTCGCTCGAGCGCATCGAGCTACGGACCCGCGGCCTGGTGCCCGAGCGCCACGCCGTCACCGTCAACGGCATCGAGGTCCCGCTCGGCGCCACCGCGACGCCCGGCGTCCACGTCGCGGGCGTGCGGTTCCGCGCCTGGTGTCCGCCCCACGGTCGCCACCCGCACCTCGGCGTGCATCACCCGCTCGCGATCGCGGTGATCGATCGCCTCGGCGCGACCGGGCCGCGCGCGCTCGGCGCCGGCACCTATCATGTCTGGCATCCCGAGGGCACGGGCTTCATCACGCCGCCGCTCACCCGCTTCGAGGCCACCGCGCGCCGCACCCAGCGCTTCACCTTCGACGGCCTGACCACGACCCCCGCGCCGATCCGCGCCGCGCCGCTCGATCGCGATCACGCGTGGACCCTCGACCTGTGCCGCACCGACGCCGATCGCGCGCTGCCCCACGCCGACGACTGGCTCGGCCCGTTCGGCGAGGCGCGGCGGTGAACGACGAGCTGGCGCTGCTCACGCCCGCGCTCGCCGCGATCGACGCCTCGATCGCCGCCGCCGGCGTCACGATCTGGATCGGCGCCGAGCCGACCTACACCCGCCGCGAGTCGAGCGACGCCTGGTGGCTCGGCACCAGCGATCCGCTCGACCCGGGCGCGATCGACAAGCGCCAGCGCGCCGCCGCGATCGCGATCGCCCTGGCCCGCGCGGTGCCGGGTGCCGCCGCCCGCGCCGCGCTCGGCCGCCACTTCCCCGACGAGCCCGCGCCGCGCTTCTGCTACGCGGTCGACCTCGCCGCGGGCGCGGCGATCGCCGCCGCCGCCATCACCGCGGTCGGCCCCGACGATCCCGCGATCGCCGCGTTGCTCGCTGCCACCGTCGACGCCGCGCCGCCGCCCGGGGCGCTGACGATCACGCCCGACCCGGGCGTGGTCGAGATCAACATGGCGCCGTGCGCCGATCTGGTCGGGTTCGCAGCGCAGCTCGGCGCGATCGATCGCGCCGCGACCCACGCCGGCCTCGCGGCCGTGCGCTACCGCTGGAACGGCGACGCGGTCGACTCGGGCGGCGGCGGACAGCTGACGATCGGCGGCCCGACGCCCGCCGACAGCCCGTGCATCCGCCACCCCGCGCTGTTGCCGCGGCTCCTGCGCTACGTCCACAACCACCCGTCCTTGTCGTACTGGTTCCTCGGCGAATGCGCGGGCTCGGCGTCCCAGTCGCCGCGCCCCGACGAGGGCGTGCGCGAGCGCTACGACGAGCTGCCGCTGGCGTGCGCCGAGCTCGAACGCCTCGCCGCCGCGGGCACCCTCGACGGCGCGACCTTGTGGGCGACGCTGGCGCCGATCCTGGTCGACGCCGCGGGCAACTCGCATCGCGCCGAGCTCAACATCGAGAAGCTGTGGTCGCCCCACGCCGACGGCCGCGGCCAGCTCGGCCTGGTCGAGTGGCGCGCGTTCCGCATGCCGAGCACGCCGGCGCAGCTGTGCGCCGCCGCGGCGCTGGTCCGCGCCGTCGCCGCGCGGTGCGCGATCGCGCCGTACGACCCCGCGTGGATCGACTGGGGCGCCGCGCTCCACGATCGCTGGGCGTTGCCGAGCGAGCTCGCCGCCGATCTCGACGCGGTGCTCGCCGATCTCGCGACCCACGGCTTCGAGCTCGCGCCGCTCGCGCGCGAGCTGCACGACTACCGCGACGGCGTCCTCGCCCGCGTCGAGATCCACCCCGGCCTCAAGCTGTCGCTGCTGCGCGCCGTCGAGTTCTGGCCTCTGGTCGGCGACGTCGCGTCGCAGGAGCGGTCGACCGCGCGCCTGGTCGATCCATCGAGCGAACGCCTCGAGCTGATCGTCGACAGCGAGCCCGCGGGGTCGCCGCTGGTGATCGTCGTCGCCGGCCGCGCGGTCGAGCTGCCCGCCACCGTCGGCGGCACCCGCCACCTCGGCATCCGCCGCCGCCAGTTCGTCGCCAACCCCGGCTTCCATCCCACCATCGCCGCCGACGAGCCGCTGACGATCGTCGTCGGCGACGCCACCGCCGCGATCGAGCTGCGCCACTTCGCGTGGCGCCCGGGCGGCGGCCCCTACCCCGGCCTGCCGCGCGACGCCGACGACGCCGCGTCGCGCCGCGCCGAGCGCATCCAGATCCTTCCCGTCGCCGCGCCGCCGCCCATCACCCAGCGCGCGACCCTCCACGGTCGCACGCTCGACGTCCGCGCCTGGCGCGGGGAGGATCCGTGACCTCGCTGCTCTCGGCCTACCAGCCCCTGCCTGGCACCTACGACGAGCTGCTCACCGCCGACGGCCCTCGTCCGGTTTTCGGACGCGTCACCGACGCCCTCGGCGCCATGTCGGCCGACGATCTGGCGCGCCACCAGCAGCTCGCCGAGCTGTCGCTGCTCCACCAGGGCGTGACGTTCTCGGTCTACGCCGACAAGTCCGGCACCGAGAAGATCTTCCCGTTCTGCGTGATGCCGCGGCTGATCGCCGCCGCCGACTTCGCCCAGCTCGAGCGCGGCCTCGAGCAGCGGCTGCGCGCGCTCGGCGCGTTCCTCGACGACGTCTACGCCGATCAGCGCATCCTCGCCGCCGGCATCGTCCCGCCCGAGATGGTGCTCGGCGCCGCCGGCTACCAGCCGACCCTGCGCGGCGTCCGGCCCCCGGGCGGCGTCCGTATCCACATCGCGGGCGTCGATCTGATCCGCGATCCCGAGGGCACCTGGCGCGTCCTCGAGGACAACCTGCGGACGCCGTCGGGGGTGTCGTACGTCGTCGAGAACCGCGCGATCTCCAAGCGGGTCTTCCCGCGCATCCTCGATCGCGCTCGGGTCCATCGCGTCGATCACTACCCGACCCGCCTCGCCGAGACCCTGCGCGCGGTGTCGCCGCGAGCGGGCGCCGACACCACCGCGGTGGTGCTCACCCCCGGGCCGTACAACTCGGCGTACTTCGAGCACAGCTTCCTCGCCCGCACCATGGGCCTCGATCTGGTCAGCGCGCCCGACCTGTTCGTCGACGGCGACATCGTCTACGTCCGCACCACCCGCGGCCCGCGCCGCGTCGACGTGATCTACCGCCGCACCGACGAGACGTTCCTCGATCCCGACGCGTTCCGCCCCGACAGCGTGCTCGGCGTCCGCGGCCTGATGCGCGCCTACGCCGCGGGCAACGTCGCCCTCGCCAACGCGCCTGGCAACGGCGTCGCCGACGACAAGGCGGTCTATCCCTTCGTCCCCGACATGATCAAGTTCTACCTCGGCGAGGCGCCGCTGCTGGCGCAGGTCCCGACCTTCGTGTGCGCCCGCGACGACGATCGCCGCTACGTCATCGACCACCTCGACCTGCTCGTGGTGAAGGCCGTCGACGAGGCCGGCGGCTACGGCATGCTCATGGGCCCCCAGGCCACCGCCGCCGAGCGCGCCGACTTCCGCGCTCGCATCCTGGCCGAGCCGCGCCGCTACATCGCGCAGCACCGCGTGGAGCTGTCGACCTGTCCAACTTGGATCGGCGATCGCAAGGAGCTGGCGCCACGTCGCGTCGATCTCCGGCCCTACATCCTCACCAGCCCGAGCGGCCCCTGGGTCCTGCCCGGCGGCCTCACCCGGGTCGCTCTCGTCGACGGCAGCTACGTCGTCAACTCCAGCCAGGGCGGCGGCTCCAAGGACACCTGGGTCTTGAAGAGCGGCGGTGCCATCTGATCTCCCGCGTCGCCGATCACGCGTTCTGGCTCGGCCGCTACGTCGAGCGCGCCGAGTCGACCGCGCGCCTGCTCGCGACCACGCACAACCTCGCGCTCGACGCCGAGCTCGAGCCCGCCGCGTGCTGGCGCCCGGTCATCGTCGTCGCCGGCGAGGAGATCGGCTACGCCGCGCGCTGCGCCGGCGATCTCGCGGCGTGGGGCGACGGCGAGCGCGTCGAGTCGTTCCTCGCGATCGACGACGAGGTGCCCGCCTCGATCAAGTGCTCGATCGCCGCCGCGCGCTGGAACGCACGCTCGATCCGCGAGGTGGTGTCGCTCGACGCCTGGGAGGCGCTCAACGAGCTGTACCTGTGGAGCGGCAGCGCCGACGCCCGCGCCGACTTCGTCGAGCGCCGCTTCGCGTTCTACCGCCACGTCCGCGACGCCACCCAGCTCGTCCTCGGCCTGATGCGCTCGACGATGCTGCACGACGACGCCCTCGACTTCATCTGGCTCGGCGTGATGCTCGAGCGCACCAGCCAGACCGCGCGCATCCTCGACGTCCAGCACCACGCCTACACCTCGATCGCCAACCACCACGAGGTCGTCGAGACCGCGCTGTGGCTGTCGCTCCTGCGCTCGCTGTCCGGCTTCGAGCCGTTCATGAAGCAGTGCCAGGGCAAGGTCGACGCCG
>JAYTAJ010000503.1:0-1669 GCA_043737575.1 Myxococcales bacterium
TCGCGCAGCGCCCTCGAGCTGATCGTCGCCGACGACATCGCCGCGCTCGGCGCCGCGCGCTGCGAGCTCGCCGAGCTGTGCAAGCGGGCCGGCGACACCATCGGCGCGGTCTACTACCACGAGCTGGTCGTCGCCGACGATCCCATGCACAGCCGCTCCCTCGAGGCCCTCGCCGAGCTGTACGTCGAGCGCGGCAACTGGGCCGGCGCCGCGCGAGCCCTGCGCGCGCTCGGCGCCATCGCCAACGCGCCCGATCGCAAGGCCGCGCTGCTCTACCGCCTCGGCGAGCTGACCCTGTCGCGCCTCGGCGACGCCGCCGGCGCCGACGCCGCGTTCCTGCGCGCCGCCGATCTCGATCCCAACCACGTCCCGACCCTGCGCCGCCTCGTCGACGTCTACTGGCGCGCCGGCGACGCGCCCGCGCTGCTCGAGGTCGCGCAGGAGCTCGCCGCGTCCGGCAACCTGATCGATCCCGCCACCGGCCCCGCCACCCTCGCGCGCATCGCCATCGCCGCCGCCAGCGCTGGCGCCATGAACCTCGCCGGTGGGATCGCGCGCGGCTTCGGTACCGACGGCGCCACCCGCTTCGCCGCCGTCCTCGTCGAGCTGGTCGGCCGGGTCGGCGAGCTGTCGCTCGATCCCGCCGTCGCCGCCGTCGGCGAGCTGCACCGCCGCGGTCACGGCCCCGCGCCCACCGCGATCGCCGGCGCCGCGCGCCTGCTCGGGCCGCCCGGCGCCACCGTCGCTCGCGCCGTCGGGTTATAGTCCGGCCCCAATCGCTCGAGGTCATCGATGATCCTTCGCTCGCGCTCGCTCGCTCGCTTCGCTCTCTACGCCCTGCTCACCGCAGCGGCCCTCGCCACCAGCGTCGGCTGTGGCGCCTCCGCCGCCAGCCTCGGCGGCGGCATCCGCCGCGGCGGCGCCACCGATCCCGGGCGCCACACCGCCGCCGTGGCCGCCGGCGACGCCGCGTTCGCGCAGCGCGCCGACCGCGCCCAGCTCGAGGCCGCGATCACCAGCTACGCCGAGGCGGTCGCGCTCAAGGACGACGACTTCGAGACCTACGAGAAGCTGGCCCGCGCCCACTACCTCCTGTCCGACGGCTGGCTGTTCTTCGAGCCCGCCAACAAGGAGCTGTTCCTCAAGACCTACGAGAAGGGGTTCCAGTACGCCGAGCGCGGCATGAAGGCGCGCTACCCCGGCATCGAGCAGCGCCTCGCCGCCGGCGTCGATCTCAAGGACGCCGCGCAGCTCGTCGACAAGCCCGGCATCGGGCTCCTCTACTGGTACGCCACCAACCTCGGCAAGTGGGGCAACGCCCAGGACATCACCGTCGTGCTGACCTACAAGGATCGCATCTACGCGATCATGGAGCACGTCTTCAAGCTCGACACGACCTACTTCTACGGCGCCGCCGATCGCTACTTCGGCGCGTACTACTCCATCGCGCCCAGCTTCGCCGGCGGTGATCTCGACACCAGCTGGAAGCACTTCGAGGCCACGCGCAAGCTCGAGCCCCGCTACGTCGCGACCTACAACCTCATCGCCGAGTTCTACGCGCCCAAGAAGCAGGACGCCGCCCTGTTCGACGAGATGACCCAGAAGGTCCTCGACGCCCCCGGCGACATCATCCCCGAGCTCGCCGCCGAGACCGCCGTCGAGAAGCGCA
>JAYTAJ010000504.1:0-1668 GCA_043737575.1 Myxococcales bacterium
GCCGTCGATGTCGGCGACCGGCACCTTCCAGATCGGCGACGTCGCGCGCAGCGCGGCCTGGCCGTCGTCGGTCGCGGTGTTGAGCAGCTCGTGCTCGACGCCCAGCTCCATGGCGACGACCCGGGTGCGGCGGACGAACGGCGACGTGGTGGTCCCGTAGAGCTTCATGCCGGCACTCTACAGCAGCGTCGACGGCGTCTGGTCGTGGCGCTGCCCTACAACCGCGTTGACGGCGCGATCGTGGCGCCGCCCTACAACCGCGTCGACGCGATCGTGGCGCCGCCCTACAACAGCGTCGACGGCGCGATCGTGACGAGCTTGATGAACTCTTCGCGGGTCGCCAGCTCGAGGAATACGCCGCGCACCGCGCTGGTCACCAGCCGCGCCTCGTGGGCGCCGACGCCGCGCGCCGCCATGCACATGTGCAGGCCCTCGATGTAGACGGCGGAGCCCTGGCTGTCGAGCTTCTCGTGGAGGATCGTCGCCAGCTCGGCGGTGAGGTCCTCTTGCAGGCGCGGGCCGCGCGCCATCATCTTCACCAGCCGCGACATCTTCGACAGGCCGAGCACCTTGCGGGTCGGGATGTACGCGACCGAGATGCGATAGACGACGGGCAAGAGGTGGTGCGGGCACATCCCGAACGCGGTGTTCTGCTTCGAGATCACCATCTCGCCGTACTTGGCGGGGAAGGTCTTGGCGAGGAGCTGCTCGATCTCGGCGGCGACGGCGGGGTTGGGCAGCACCAGCTCGTGGAAGCCCTTGGCGGCGCGGGTCGCGGTCTCGGTGAAGTTCTCGTCGCCGACGTCGTAGCCGAGGACGCCGAGGCCCTCGATGATCTTGACGTAGCCTTCGCGAAACAACGCCAGCGCCTTGGGATCGAGGTCCATCGGCCTCGCATCTACCGCGTCGCGCGGGTCTTGCCAAGCCGCGCGGCGGCGGCGAGCAGCGCGGTGGTCGCCGACGACACGCCGAGCGACGCGACCTCGGCGCGCGCGATCCAGCGGACCTCGACGTAGCGCGGATCGCTGGCGCGCAGTCGGCCGCGGACCTTGGCCCGGGCCAGGAGCAGCTCGAGGCGGCGGTGGCTCAAGGTCTGTGCGTGGGATCCGATGGTCTCGGCGTGCCCGACGATGGTCAGGCCGACCGCGGCGGCGGCGGTGGTGGCGTCGCAGCCCTGGGGCAGCTCCCACAACCCGGCGTAGAGCCCGTCGGCGCCGCGCCGCGCCATCGCGATCGTCGCACCGCGCCCGAGCCACAGCGCGACCTCGGCGATCACCGGCAGCTCGCTCGCGGCCTTGCGCTTCGGCAGCACCGGCAGCTCGGCCTCGCGGCCGTCGCGGCGCGCGACGCAGCGTCCGGACACCGGACAGACCAGGCAAGCCGGACGGGTCGGCGTGCACACCGTCGCGCCCAGCTCCATCAGGCCCTGGTTCAGCTCGCCCGGATCCATCGCCGCGGGCAGCGCCGCCACCAGCTCGGTCGCGGTCGCCCACACCCGGCGCTGGCCGGCGGTGCTCTTGACGTCGTCGTCGAGGCCGAGCACCCGCGCCAGCACCCGCGCGACGTTGCCGTCGACCAGCGCGGCGCGCTCGCCGAACGCGATCGACGCGATCGCGCCCGCGGTGTACGCGCCGATGCCGGGGATCGCGCGCAGCTCGGCGGCGCCGC
>JAYTAJ010000505.1:0-1667 GCA_043737575.1 Myxococcales bacterium
CACAACCGCTTCTGCTGTCGCTTGACCGTCTGCGCGCCGCCCTGGAGCACAAGGCGACTGAATTTGCAGCCACGCTCAAGATCGGCCGCACCCATCTGCAAGACGCGACACCGGTGACGCTGGGGCAGGAATTCAGCGGTTATGCGGCGCAACTGGCGCTGGCCGACGCCGCCATCCGCCACACCTTGCCGGCGGTGCACGCCCTGGCCATCGGCGGCACTGCGGTGGGCACCGGCCTGAACACGCATCCGGAATTCGGGCCGCGCGTGACGCGCCTGTTGGCCGCACGCCTGGGGCAGCCATTCGTCGTCGCCGCCAACCTCTTTGCCGCCATGGCCGGGCACGAAGCACTGGTCAGCCTGCACGGCGCCTTGCGCACGCTGTGCGTGGCGCTGACGAAAATCGCCGGAGACATCCGCCTCATGGGCAGCGGGCCACGCGCCGGCCTGGGTGAGCTGCGCCTGCCGGCCAACGAGCCCGGCAGCTCGATCATGCCGGGCAAGGTCAACCCGACCCAGGTCGAGGCGCTGACGATGGTGTGCGCGCGCGTGATCGGCAACGACGCCGCGATCGCGATCGGCGGGCTGCAGGGCCACCTCGAGCTCAACGCGTTCAAGCCGCTGATCGCCGCGTGCGCCCTCGAGTCGGCGCGGCTCCTCGCCGACGCCGCCGACAGCTTTCGGGTGCGCTGCGTCGACGGCCTCGACGTCGATCGGCGCCGCACCGCCGAGCTGGTCGAGCGATCGCTGATGCTGGTCACCGCGCTGACGCCTGCGATCGGCTACGACGCCGCGGCGGGGGTCGCCAAGCACGCCCACGCCCACGGCCTGACGCTGCGCGAGGCGGCGCTCGCGCTCGGCGTGATGGCGGCCGACCAGCTCGACGCCGCGCTGCGCCCCGAGACCATGCTCGGCGAGGAGCCGTGAAGGCCAAGCATCGCGAGCGGCACCGCCTGCAGAACCGCGGCTGGCTGCGCGCCGCGGTGCTCGGCGCCAACGACGGCATCGTGTCAACGGCGAGCCTGGTGGTGGGCGTCGCCGCGGCGGCGCCGGATCGCAGCGCGGTGCTGATGGCGGGCCTGGCCGGCCTGGTCGGCGGCGCGCTGTCGATGGCGGCCGGCGAGTACGTGTCGGTCGCGTCGCAGGCCGACGCCGAGCGCGCCGATCTCGATCGCGAGCGGCGCGAGCTCGCGGCCAGCCCCGGGTTCGAGCGCGACGAGCTGGCCGGGATCTACGTCGAGCGCGGCCTCGACCTCGCGCTGGCGCAGCAGGTCGCCGAGCAGCTGATGGCGCGCGACGCCCTCGGCGCCCACGCCCGCGATGAGCTCGGCCTGTCGGAGCTGAACGAGGCGCGGCCGATCCAGGCGGCGCTGGCGTCGGCGGCGAGCTTCGGGATCGGCGCGGCGGTGCCGCTCGGGGTCGCGGTCGCGGCGCCGTCGGCGCACATCGTCGCGATCGTCACCGCGGCGTCGCTCGCCACCCTCGCCGGCCTCGGAGCGCTGGCGGCCCAGGCCGGCGGCGCGCGACCGATCCGCGGCATCGCCCGGGTGGTGGTGCTCGGCGCGCTGGCGATGGCGATCACCGCCGCGATCGGCGCGTGGGTCGGCACCGTGGCGTAGTAGAGTCGCGCGCGATGCAGCTCGTCGCCGTGAAGATCTCGATCGCCGC
>JAYTAJ010000506.1:0-3987 GCA_043737575.1 Myxococcales bacterium
CTCGACGACCCCAGCTGGGACGCGGTGTGGACCGGCGCCGCCCAGATCGACGCCGAGGGCTGGAGCGCGGAGTTCCGCATCCCGCTCGGACAGCTGCGCTTCGCCGACGAGGCCGAGCCGGCGTGGGGGGTGCAGGTTATGCGCTTCGTCGGCCGGACCGGCGAGCAAGATCTGTGGTCGCCCGCGCCGCGCGACCAGCAGGGCTTCGTGTCGCGGTTCGGCGAGCTGAAGGGCCTGCGTGGCCTCCATGGCGGCCGCCGCGTCGAGATCCTGCCGTACCTGTCAGGCGGCCTCGGCCGGATCGCCCACGACGCCGCCGATCCCTTCCACGACGCGATCGATCCGCGCTACGGCGTCGGGCTCGACGCCAAGCTCGGCCTGACCTCGGCGGTCACCGTCGCCGCGACCATCAACCCCGACTTCGGGCAGGTCGAGGCCGATCCGTCCGAGGTCAATCTGTCGGCCAACGAGACCTACTTCGCCGAGAAGCGGCCGTTCTTCCTCGAGGGCACCGAGATCTTCCAGTTCGGCATCGACCCGGGCGACGGCGACTCGTCCAGCTCGCTGTTCTACTCGCGGCGCATCGGCGCCGGGCCCCACGCGTCGATCGACGGCGACTACGTCGATGCGCCGCAGGGCACGACGATCTACGGCGCCGCCAAGATCGCGGGCAAGACCGCGGGCGGCTGGGCGTTCGGCCTGCTCGACGCGGTCACCGCCGAGGAGACCGCGACCGCGGTGACCGGCGCGATGCGCACCACCGCGGTCGTCGAGCCGCTCACCAACTACGCGCTGGCCCGCGTGAAGAAGGATCTGCGCGGCGGCAAGACCACGCTCGGCGCCGCGGCGACCAGCGTGACCCGCGCCCTCGACGGCACCGGCCTCGAGGGCGTGCTGCGCGATCAGGCGCTGACCGGTGGCGTCGGCTTCACCCACCGCTTCGGCGACGACAAGTGGTCGACCGAGGCGCGGGTGATCGGGTCGTGGGTCCACGGCTCGAAGGAGGCGATCGCCGAGACCCAGACCGGTTTCCGCCACCTCTATCAGCGGCCCGACGCCGATCACCTCGAGCTCGATCCCGATCGCACCAGCCTCGGCGGCGCCGGCGTGCTGTGGGGTCTCGGCCGGCCCGGCGGCAAGCACTGGGTGTTCTCGCTCAGCGGCGATGTGCGCACGGCCGGCTTCGAGGCCAACGACCTCGGTTTCCACGGGCCGGTCGACTACGCGACGCAGCGGGTCCACACCAGCTACCGCGACAACGATCCCGGGGATCGCATGCTGTCGTGGCGGGTGAACCTCAACGCCTTCGCGACCGGCAACCTCGCACCCGAGCTCGCGGCCTACGGCGGCAACTTCAACGCCAACCTCCAGCTGGTGAACTACTGGAGGGTGTGGGGCGGCGTCGGCCTCGACCTCAACCGTCTCGATCTCCGCGCCACCCGCGGTGGGCCCGCGCTCGCCGGCGATCCGGTCGTGTTCGGCTGGGCCGGCGTCGGCACCGACGAGCGCAAGGCGGTCTCGGTCGAGGCGGGCGTCGAGTCGAACCGCAACTGGGAAGCCGACGACACCTTCACGTCGCTCTTCGCCAACCTCAACATCCAGGCCCGCTCCAACGTCGAGCTGTTCATCGGGCCGAACTACACGTCGAGCACCTCGGCCGATCAGTACGTGGAGGAGGCGATCGACGACGACGGCCGGTCGCACTACGTCTTCGCGCGCATCACCCAGGAGCAGCTCGGCCTGTTCCTGCGCGGCGCGTGGACGTTCACGCCCGACCTGAGCCTGCAGCTCTACGCCCAGCCGTTCGTCTCGGCGGGCAAGTACCGCGGCTTCAAGCGGGTCTCGATGCAGCCGCGGTCGCGCGATCACGACGCGCGGTTCGACTCCTACGGCGGCGGCGAGGTCCAGCGCACCGACGACGTCTACGTCATCGACGAGAACTCCGACGGCGCGGGCGACTACGCGATCGGCGTGCCCGACTTCAACGTCCGCGAGCTGCGCTCGAACGTCGTCCTGCGCTGGCAGTACAAGCCGGGCTCGACCGCGTTCCTGATCTGGAGCCACGGCCAGAGCAGCTCGATCGTCGATGGCACGTTCGATCTCGGCCGCGATCTGCCCGCGCTGGGGCGCGCCGCCGGCGAGGACGTGGTGATGGTGAAGGTCACCTACTGGCTCGGGGTGTGATCGCGGCTAAGCTCTGGCCCCATGACCCGCGGCATGCAGCTCGGCACGATCGGGCTCCTCGTCCTCGCACTCGGCTTCGGCGGCTGGATGTGGCGCGACAACCGCCGCCTGCGCGACGAGCTGGGGCGGCGCACGCCCGCGGTCGCGGCGAAGGACAGCTGGGCCGACAGCGCGCCGCCCGCGCCGACCACGACCTCGTCGGAGCGGTCCGGCTTCAGCCTGCCCGCGCTCGGTCGCCGCCTGACCGGCGGTCCGCTGCCGAAGGTCGAGGGCGCGCCCGCCGAGACCCGCGCCGAGCGCCGCCTGCGCCGCCAGAACGAGATGGCGGCGCTGCTCGGCCGCGACCCCGACGAGAGCGAGGCCGACTACAAGGCGCGCATCCTGCCGCTGATGGAGTTGGCGCTCGGCGGCCGCCGCAAGGATCTGGCCGACGCCCGCCGCGCCGCCGAGGACCAGGCCGGCGTCACCGACGCCCAGCGCACCGAGATCGACGCCGCCTTCGCCGGCATCTACGACGAGGTCGTCGCGTTCACCGACACCGCGGTCGCCGACGGCCAGCTCACGCCCTACGAGCGCAACGTCAAGGGGCTCCTGCAGTACGCCGGCGGCCTCGGCTCGATCCTCGAGGGCGCCGAGGGCCGGGTCGGCGGCATCCTGTCGCCCGAGCAGCAGCAGATCATCTACCAGTCGGGCTTCGAGTGGGGCGAGTACCTCGGCGTCAACGCGCCCTGGGAGCGCTTGCGCGCACCGCCGGTTCGCCCCAACTGAGGATCCGAGGGAACCGAGGATCCGAATCCGGTCTGGGAGTCGAGTCGGAATCGCAGTTCTGACCAACGCTCTGAGGGCTTGAAACTTGCCCGGCCCATCGGAGGCCGCGATATAACGACTCTTGATGAGCCCAAGCCGCGGCAGTGGCACTCTTGTGCTGGTTGGGCCCATCGATCCCCCGAGCAAGCCGACCGGCTCGGGCGAGTCGTGCCTGGTGCTGATGCACCCGCCCGGCCCCGACATCGGCCGCCGCACCCCGCTCAACCGGCCCAAGTACATCGTCGGCCGCGACACCGACGCCGACCTGGTGATCAGCCGATCGGCGGTGTCGCGCCACCACGCCGAGCTGACCCGCGAGAGCGACGAGCTGTGGTGGGCGATCGATCTCGGCTCGACCAACGGCACGTTCATCAACGAGCAGCGGGTGCAGCGCCAGCCGCTGACCGACGGTGATCAGCTGCGCTTCGGCGACGCGATCTTCAAGTTCCTGTCGGGCGCCAACATCGAGAGCGCGTACCACGAAGAGATCTACCGGCTGACGATCCTCGACGGGATGACCGGCATCCACAACAAGCGCTACTTCCTGGAGTTCGTCGATCGCGAGCTCGCGGGCGCCAAGCGCCACGGCCACGCGCTGTCCCTGGTGATGTTCGACATCGACTTCTTCAAGAAGGTGAACGACGAGCACGGTCACCTCGCGGGCGATCAGGTGCTGAAGGAGCTGAGCGGGCGCTTGAAGGTCCGCATGCGCCGCGAGGATCTGTTCGCGCGCTACGGCGGCGAGGAGTTCGCGTGCGTGCTGGCGTCGACCGGCCTGGACGGCGGCGTGATCTTCGCCGAGCACGTCCGCAACCTGATGGCGGAGCGCCCGGTCATGTGGGAGGGCAAGCCCATCCACGTCACCGTCAGCCTCGGCGTCGCCTGCGGCTACAACGAGATGCAGCTCGACACGCCGACGCTCATCAAGCGCGCCGACGACAACCTCTACGCCGCCAAGCGCAACGGCCGCAACCAGGTCGTGCCGTCGCCGCAGAC
>JAYTAJ010000507.1:0-1666 GCA_043737575.1 Myxococcales bacterium
TCGTCGGGCAGCTCGCCCATGCGGGCGCGGATGTCGTCGGCGTCGAGGGCGGTCCACCACGCTGGCGCCTCGACGATCGGCGCCGCGACCTGGGTGTCGTCGATCGCGTCGTGACGCGGCGTCGCGCCGTGGTGGCGCAGCCGATCGATGAACGTGTTGCGCATGACGCGGACCAGCCAGTTGCGGGTGCCGTCGGCCGGGATCCGCTCGGGCGTTCGCACCGCCTTCTCGAGCACGTCCTGCACCAGATCGGCGGGCTCGTCGATCTGGCCGCACAGCTTGCGCGCGAAGCTCATGAGAAACCCGTGGTGCTCCCGCGCCAGCGCCTCGAGCGCGCGCCGCCGCCGCGCCTCGTCGAGGCTCGCGATGGGGACGTCGTCGGGGGGCATGGACGGCTCGCATGGAACGACAATTCTCAGGAATCTGCCAGCCGGCGTCCGTCTCACCAGGTGAGCCGCAGGCCCCGCGAGGGGGATCCCGGCCCACGCCGCCGTACAACGCTCGACCAGGAGGACTCGATGCCCGCTCGCCGTCTCGATCTCAGGAAGCTCACCCTCGCCGTCGCCGCGCTCGCGACCCTCGCCACCGTCGGATCGTGCGGCACGCCGATCGCGTCGGCCGGCGGCAAGCCCGGCGAGTCGAGCTGCCCGCCGACGTTCCCCGCGGTCGCGCTGCCCACGATCGTCCCGTGGAACGGCGCGCCGCTTCCGACCGGGCCGCACTCGGTGATCGTCGTACAGAAGCACGTCCAGTACCCGGGCGACTACGTCGCGTACCAGGTCGAGTGGACGGTCCCCAGCATCCCGAACGCGGTGTGGATCCCGGCCGGGAAGCTGTCGCAGTTCACCAACCTCGAGCTGCTCGCGACGATCGCCATCAACCGGCCGCTGCCGCCGCCACCGCCGGTCGTCGACGTCCCGCGGTTGCTCCAGGAGTCGTGGATGGTCGAGCACCAGTGACATCGGATCGAGAGTCGCGGGGCCGCCGCGATCTTCCCGCGCGCTACGCGGTGGCGAAGATCGCGCGGGCGTCGGCGAGGTCGATCGCGATCTGCGCGAGCAGCGCGTCGACGGTGTCGTAGCGCGCCTCGTCGCGCAGCCGGGCGACGAAGGTGACGCGGACGTCGGCGTCGTAGAGATCGCCGTCGAAGTCGAGGACGAAGACCTCGAGCGTCAGCGCGCCGCGCTCGACAAACGTCGGGTTGGTGCCGAGGCTCGCGACCGCGGGCCGCACCACGCCGCCCTCGGTGAGCGTCACCGCGTAGATGCCGGGCGCGATCGCGAGGTCGCCGTCGGGCGCGACGTTGGCGGTCGGGATGCCGAGGCCCTTGCCGCGGCCGGCGCCGCGCACGACGCGGCCGTCGACGTCGAAGCGGCGGCCGAGCACCGAGGCGGCCTGCGCCAGATCACCGGCGCGCAACGCGGCGCGGACCCGGGTCGAGGACGCGATCGCGCCGTCGACCTCGACCGGCGCGAGGACGGTGACCGCGAAGCCCGCGGCGGCACCGTCGGTGCGCAAGGTCGCGGTCGTGCCGGCGCGGCCCTGGCCGTAGGTGAAGTCGGCGCCGACCACGACGTGGCGAGCGCCGAGCGCGCCGCCGAGCACGTCGTGGACGAAGGCGGGCGCGGGCATCGCGGCGAGCGCGGTGGTGAACGGCACGACGATC
>JAYTAJ010000508.1:0-9103 GCA_043737575.1 Myxococcales bacterium
TCCTGCATCAGCGGCTCGTCGATCGCGAGGCGGCCGGCGGTGTCGAAGATGATGCAGTCGCAGCCCTCCTTGGCGGCGAAGGCGAGGGACTCCTTGCAGATCGTCACCGGATCGGAGCCGGGGATCGAGAACACCGGCGCGCCGAGCTTGGCGCCGAGGGTCCTCAGCTGATCGACGGCGGCCGGACGGTAGACGTCGGCGGCGACCAGGCAGACCTTCTTCTTGTGGGTCTTCTCGAGGTAGCGGGCGAGCTTGCCGCAGCTGGTGGTCTTGCCCGATCCCTGGAGCCCGACCATCATGAAGCCGGTCGCGCCCTTCTTGGCCCACCGCAGCTCGGTGTCGACCGGCCCCATCATCTTGGTCAGCTCGTCCTGACAGATCTTGATGAAGGCCTGCTCGGGGGTGATGCGCTGGACGCCGTACTCCTCGGAGCGGGCCCGCAGCTTCACCTGCTCGCCGCGCGCGGCTTCGCGCACCCGATCCATGAAGCGCTTGACGACACGGAACTCGACGTCGCCTTCGAGCAACGACAGGCGAACGTCGCGCAGGGCCTCGTCGATGATGTCATCGTCGAGCTCGGCCTTGCCGGTCAGGCGCTGCTTGGCGGCGCGGAAGCCTTTGGAGAGCGTCTCGAACATGGGGTGCGAGCTATACCATCACCGTTGTCGTAAGGTCACCGCGATGCACGCCCTCCTGGCTGCCGTAGTCCTCCTGATGAGCGCCCGGGTCGCCGCGGCGCAGGCGACGGTGGCGTGCGAGCCGGCCGAGGCCGACGTGGTCGAGATCGACGGCATGCTCGACGACTGGGCCGGGGTGAAGCCGACCCGGGTCGGCGGCAGCGATCGCGACGCCAGCTACGATCTGCGGTGCCTGGTCACGCCGTCGACGTTGTGGCTGGCGGCCGACGTCCGCGACGAGCACGTCACCCGGGCGGCGACCAGCGGCGGCGATGACTCGCTGGCGGTCACGATCGGCAAGCTGGTGATCGTGGTGCGGCCGGGCGTCGGCAAGAAGCCGCCGCAGCGGACGCTGGGCGGCAAGGCGGCGCCGGGCTGGCTCGGCGTCGAGGACACGCTGCAACCGGCGGGCTGGTCGGTGGAGCTGGCGATCCCGCTTGGCAAGATCGCCGGCTGGGGCGGCGGCGTGGCGCTGACGACGCGGCTGCGCGACGGCGACCTCCCGCGCGGCACGACGCCCGAGCACACGATCGACTGGAGCGGCACGATCGCGCAGGCCGGCCAGGCGACCGCGACCGATCTGCGCGCCGCGTTCCTCGCCGACGCGCGGTTGCCGGAGTCGGCGGTGCTGCTCGATCAGCAGGCGGAGCTGGATCCGGCGCGGCCGGGGACCGAGCGGGTCGTGGTCGCGGGCGATCGGGTCGGGCTCATCACCGATCACTTCGCGTTCGTGACGCTGCCGGTGAGCCGCGCCACCGACGTGGTGAAGGCGAGTCTGGTCGATCTGCGCGGCGACGGCAGCAAGGTGATCGCGGTGGCGGTGCGGGTGCGCGCGGGCGACGCGATCCGCGAGCTGGTGATGTTCTGGACCGCGGACGGCGGCGCGCCGAGCCCGATCGGCGCGATCGAGCTGGGCCGGAGCCGCGGCGATCAGCGGCTGCGCAGCAGCTGGAAGGTGGTCGCGGGGAAGCCGTGGGCCAAGCAGACCCGCGGCGCGCGCAAGGTGATCGAGGTGCGCGCCGAGCCCGCGGTCGGCTGGGACGAGGACAGCTACGCCGAGCCGCGCGCGGCCGACGCCGAGCCGATCCACGTGCCGTGGGACGACGATCGGGTCGGCGGCGTGTTCTGGCTGGGCGCGAGCCGCCAGCTCGAGACCGTGCCGATCGCACGCAAGCGGTAACGCTTCGCGGCGGCTTGCAACCGCGGCGCCGCGGCAGGTTCATACTGCCGCGATGCGCACCGCGATCGGCCTGGCCGTGCTTGTGTCCGCCTGTTCGTCCTCCTCGACGCCGCGCCCGACGACGCTGGCGCCGCCGCCCGATCCGATCGACGCCGCGGCGGTGGCGGTGCCGGATCCGGAGCCGCCCGGGCTGCGGCTGCCGGGCGACGTGCGGCCGAGCCGCGGCGAGCTCGACCTGACGCTGGTGCCGGATCGCGAGCGCTTCGACGGCGTCGCGCGCTACGCGCTCGAGGTGACGCGGCCGACGTCGGCGATCTGGCTCGACGCGACCGGGCTGGTGGTCAGCCGCGCGACGATCGGCGGCCAGGCGGCGCGGGTGCTCGCGATCGGCGATCACGTCGCGCTGATCGCGGCGGCGCCGCTGGCGGTAGGGCCGACGACGATCGAGCTGGCCTACGACGGCCCGATCTCGCGCACCGCCAGCGTCGGCATCTACGCCGAGCGCGAGGGCACCGACTGGTACGCCTACACGTTCTTCGAGGCGACCGACGCGCGGCGCGCGTTCCCCTGCTTCGACGAGCCGAGCTTCAAGATCCCGTGGCAGGTCACGCTGCACGTGCGGCGCGGCGACGTCGCGCTCGGCAACGCCGCGGTGACCGCCGAGGCCGATGAGCCCGACGACATGAAGCGCGTGACGCTGGCCGAGACCCGGCCGCTGCCGAGCTACCTGGTCGCGTTCGTCGTCGGGCCGTTCGACCTGATCGACGGTGGCGTCGCCGGCCGCGCCAAGACCGCGGTGCGGTTCGTGGTGCCGAAAGGCCGCGGCGCCGAGACCCGCTACGCCCGCGCGATCACGCCGGCGGTGGTGACCGCGCTCGAGGACTACTTCGACATGGACTATCCGTACGGCAAGCTCGACGTCGCGGTGGTGCCTCGCTACTGGGGCACGATGGAGCACCCGGGGCTGGTCGCGATGGGCCAGCCGCTGACGCTGATCAAGCCCGACCAGGAGACCTCGCAGCGCAAGCGCAGCTACACCAACATCCTCGCCCACGAGCTGGCGCACTACTGGTTCGGCGACGTCGTGACGATGGCGTGGTGGGACGACACCTGGTTGAACGAGTCGCTGGCGAGCTGGCTCGACGTCAAGATCACCGAGACCGTCGGCCCCGAGTGGAAGTACTTCATCAGCTCGGTCGGCGGCACCGAGGAGGCGATGGGCTCCGACGAGCTGGTGTCGGCGCGGGCGATGCGCCAGGTGGTCGACACCGCCGACGCGATCCAGGCCAGCTTCGACAACAGCACGACCTACGCGAAGGGCGCCGCGGTGCTGCACATGTTCGAGCAGTGGATCGGGCCCGCCAAGTTCCGCACGATCATCGGCGCCTACGTGCGGGCCCACGCGTGGGGCAACGCGACCGCGGATGACTTCGCCGCGGCGCTGCAGGCGGGCGCGGGGGCCGAGGTCGCGTCCGCGTTCCGGACGTTCCTCGATCAGCCGGGCGTGCCGCTGATCGCGCACGCGGTGCGCTGCACCGACGGCAAGGCGACCCTGGCGCTGACCCAGCGCCGCGCGCTGTCCGAGGGCGTGACCGCGCCGACCGCGCAGCGCTGGCAGGTCCCGGTGTGTGTGCGCCACGGCCGCGGCAAGGACGCCGGGGTGCGGACCTGCGCGCTCCTCGCCGAGGAGACCGCCGAGGTCGCGCTGCCCGGACCGTGTCCGACCTGGCTGGTGCCGAACGCCGACGGCGACGGCTACTATCGCTCGACGGTGACCGGCGCGGCGCCGCTGCCGGTCGCGCGGTTGACGCCGCGCGAGCGTCTGCGCGCGGTCGGTGAGGTCGCGGCGGCCCATGATCGCGGCGACGTCACCGTCGACGTCGTGCTGTCGACCGGGATCGCGCTGGCCGGCGAGCGCGACCCCCGGGTCGCGGCCTGGGCGGGGGGGCTGCTCTACACCGCGCGGCCGGATCTGCTCGACGACGATCACCACGCGCGGTTCTTGCGGCTGCAGCAGAAGGTGTGGCTGACCCGGGCGCGGCAGCTCGGGTGGCAGCGCCGTCCGGCCGACGACGACGACACCCACCGGCTGCGGCTGACGGTGGTCGGCGGGATCGCCGAGCGCGATCGCGCGCTGGGCGCCGAGGCGGTGAAGCTGGCGCAGGCGGCGCTGCGCGATCCGGCCAGCGTCGCCGATGACATCGCCGGCCGCGCGCTGATCGTCGCGGCGCGCAAGGGCGATCGCGCGCTGTTCGATCAGGTCCTGGCGGCGGCGCGGGCGACGACCGATCGGCGCCAGCGCGGCCGGCTGCTCACGACGCTCGGCGCGTTCACCGACGCGACGCTGGCGGCGGCGGCGCGCGATCTGCTCGCGAGCACCGACTTCGATCAACGCGAGTCGCGCACGATCATGTTCGTGCAGCTGTCGCATCGCGACACCCGGGCCGCGGCGCTGGTGTGGATCCAGGCGGCGCTGCCGACGATGCTGGCGAAGATGCGCGAGGACGAGGCCGGCGGCGTGCTCGGCTTCGTCGCGGGGCTGGCGTGCGATCAGGCGCAGCGCGACGAGCTGGCGGCGCTGGTGACGCCGCTGGCCGCGAAGTACGACGGCGCGCAGCACGCGATCACCCAGGGCCTCGAGGGCGCCGATCGCTGCATCGCGCGGCGAGCCCGCGACGAGGCCGCGGTGCGCCGCTTCCTCGCCCGCTACTGATCACCACGCCAGCGAGCGGCGCGGCGCCATCTGCATGCTGCCGCCCGCGGGGATCGCGGCGGCGGCGGCCGCGGTGCGGCGCGGCGGCGTCGAGCGATCCTCGATCGCCGCCATCGGCAGCTCGCGCAGGTACGGGCCGTCGTGATCGCTGGCCTCGAGCGCGTGGGCCACGAAGGTCGGCGCCATCATCACGCTGACGAAGATCCCGGCGCGGTGCGGCGCCAGGCCGAGGTCGAGCAACAGCGCCGCGAGCGCGATGACGATGTTCGGCTCGAGCTGCTGGCTCGCGCGGATCGCGTCGGCCACCAGCAGGTGCAGCCGCCAGTTCGGCCGGTCGCGGGCCGGGTGGCGCTCGAGCAGCGTGCGCAGGCCGAGCAGGCGCTCGTCCTCGGGGCGCATCGGCACGCCGAAGCCGGCGATGCGTCCTCGGGTGGCGACGTGCTCGGCGACCGCGGCGGCGACGGCCTCGGCGGTCGGCGCGGCGCCGACCTGTTGGCGGATCCACACCAGCGACGCGGCGCCTACGGCCGCGGTGCCCGGGCCCATCCGATCGCTGGCGCTGCCGAGCTGCGCGCCGAAGAAGCCGGCGTAGGGATTGCCGTACGACGCCAGCGCGCGCGTCATCTTGAGCGGCCACACCCGCGCGTCGGGCGACACCACCGCCAGCGCGACGCAGCGCAACAGCTCGCGGCCGTCGTCGTCGAGCGCGGGCATGCCGAACGCCCGCGCCATCAGATCGATCGGGTTGACGGTCGTCGTCGCGAGCTCGGCGAACACCGCGGCGCCGCAGAAGCGGTTGTCGACGTCGCCGATGTGACCGACCCGCTGGATCGGGCGGGTCACGGCTGGGCTCCGCGATCGTCGACGTACTGGAAGTCGGGCAGCCGCGCGGGGTAGGAGCGGATCGCGCCGGCGCGGGCGAACGCGGCCTCGGCGGTGACCGCGAGCAGCCGCGCCCAGGTGGCGAGCGCGTCGAGCACCAGCGCGCCGCGCAGCCCGAGGCGGTGGAGGATCGCGCGGGCGCAGGCGCCGCGGGTCAGCGGGACCGGCGGCAGGCCGCGCTGGAACCACACCTGCATCTGACCGTCGAGCCACGCCTGGGCCGCGATCGCGTCGGCGCTGGGGGCGTGGTCGCGCGCGCACGCGGGGACGTCGCCGTCGGGGGCGTCGAGCCACGCCAGCCACGGCGCCAGCTCGTCGCGCTCGGTGCGCGCCAGCTCGCCGAGGCCGACCGCGCCGATCGCGACGGTCGCCGACGGCAACGCGCCGGCGATGCGCGACAGCAGCGCGGCGTGGGTCGGGGCCTGGCCGACGTGGATCGGCGCGAGCAGCACGATCGCGGTCTCGAACGCGGCGCGCTGCTCGGGCGTCGGCAGCTCGCCGCGCATCGTCAGCCACGCGACGTCGGCGATGCCGACGTTGCGCGCCAGATCGGCCGCGACCGCGTAGCCGTGGATGCGCGGATCGGGGCCGGGCGACACCACGCGCGCGGTGAGGCGCTCGGGCCAGGTCTCGCGATCGAAGGGACCGACGTACTCGAAGGGATCGATCTTCACTTGCTGGCTCCGTGGTTCAGGCTCTTGATGCGCAGGGCGAGGATGGGCGACGGCACCTCGCGATCGATGCGGACATCGATCACGACCGGGCCCGGTGTGGTGAGGGCGAGGGCGATCGCGGCGGCGAGACCGTGTTCGTCGTCGACGGTGAGGCCGACCGCGCCCTGGCACCGCGCGAACCCGGCGAAGTCGGTGCGCGGCAGCTGGGTCTCGATCGCGCGCATGCCGAGGGCGCGCATGCCGTGCTCGTTGAGCCCGAGCTGGGCGTCGTTGAGGACGATCCACACCACGTCGGCGCGATACGCGACCGCGGTGTTGACCTCGTTGCACATCAGCATCGAGCCGTCGCCGACCACCGCGACCGCGCGGCGCGGGCCCGCGAGCGCGGCGCCGATGCAGCCGGTGGTGAAGTGGCCCATCGAGCCCCACGCCGCGCTGGTGCGGTAGCGGCCGGGGCTGGCGAAGCGCAGGGCGTAGTTGCACCAGGTGAACGAGTTGCCGGCCTCGCTCATCACCACCGCGTCGCTGCCGTCGACGATCAGCTCCTGGATCACCTGCATCAGGTACCCGGGGCGGACGTCGGTGGCGCGGGCGGTGAGCGGGGCGGGGCGGCCGATGTGCGGCGCGGCGATCGCGGTGCGGGAGGCGTACCAGCCGGTCGCGCGGGCGCGGGCATCGAGGGCGATCAGGAACGCCCGGGTGTCGGCGACGATGCCGAGGCCGTCGACGCCGGGGAACGCCGCGCCGAACGCGGTCGGATCGAGATCGACGTGGATCCAGCCGCGGGCGGGCGTGGCGCTGGCGGCGAGGAACGACGTGACCTCGCCGAGCCGGGTGCCGAGGACGAGCAGGGTGTCGGGGCGGACCTCGGTGAAGAACGCGGGCACGGTGTCGTGACCGCCCGCGCCCGACACGCCGACGAACAGCGGGTGGTCCTCGTCGAAGACGCCCTTGGCGCGCGGCGACGACACCACCGGGAGGTGGGCGGCCTCGGCGAAGGCGCGCAGCTCGGCGGCGGCGTGGCGCACGCCATGACCGATCCAGATCGCGGCGGTGCCGGTCGCGAGGCGGTCGAGGGTCGCGTCGATCGCGTCGAGCGTCGGCGCGGCGTCGGCGATCGCCCAGGTCGCGGCGCGCGGCGCGGTGTCGGCGTCGATCAGCATCGTCTGCAGCGACCACGGCAGCGCGAGGTGCGCGACGAAGCCACCGCGCCGGGCCCAGCCGCACGCGAGCTGCTGCAAGAAGTGGCCGAGCTCGGCGACGGTCTCGGGCTGCGCCGCGAGGTGGAACAGCGGCCCGGTCGTGGTCAGCCCCGACGGCGTCGTCGCCGGGCCGGTCTCCTGCACCGCGCCGCGGCCGAGCTGCGCGCGCGAGGTCGCGCCCGAGATCAGCACCAGCTTGGCGCCGTCGGCCCGCGCCGCCATCGCGCCGTTGAGCGCGTTCCACAGGCCGGGGCCGGTGGTGACGACGATCGCGGTCGGGCGGCCGCTGGCGAAGTGGGCCTCGACCGCGGCGAAGGCGGCGCCGGCCTCGTGGCGGGTGTGGCGCAGCCGGATCGGCGAGCGGCGCAGCCCGTCGGCGAACGCCGCGATGCCGCCGCCGAGCACGCCGAACGCATCGCGCACGCCGAGGCGCGCGAGCTCGCTGCCGATCAGGCGCGACGCGGTGAACGCATCGGCGGCTTGCCAGGTTGACTTGCCTCCCCAGCCGACGACGTCGCCGTCGGGCTCGGGGGAGAGAGGAAGGACTGCGTTGGCGGTGGGGGTGGTCACGGTTCGGGGACCCAACGCGGGTCGCCGACCTTCTTCCCCGGCTAAGAAGAATTTTGTGATGCGCTGCGAGCGACGCTAGCCCGCGTACGCGACCGGTGGCGCCATCGCCGCGGCCTTGCCCTCACGCCACAGCGCGCGCTCGACCGCGAGCAGCAGCGGCCCGAAGGTCGCGCGATCGAGCGCCGACACGACGAAGCCACCGCCGTGGCTGGCGAGGTGATCGGCGTCCTCGGGCCGCAGCCGATCGGACTTGTTCCACACCAGGAGCCGCGGCTTCTCGGCCAGACCGAGCTCCTTCAGCAGGCCATCGACCGCGGCGATCTGCTGATCGCGATCGCCGTCGCTGGCGTCGACCACCTGGACCAGCAGATCGGCGTCGGCCATCTCCTCGAGCGTCGCCGCGAACGCGGCCCGCAGATCCGGCGGCAGATCGCGGATGAAGCCGACGGTGTCGGTGAAGATCACCTCGCGCTCGTCGGGGAAGCGCAGCCGGCGGCTCACCGGATCGAGGGTCGCGAACAGCTTGTTCTCGGCCCGGGTCGCGCCGTCGGTGAGCGCGTTGAGCAGGGTCGACTTGCCGGCGTTGGTGTAGCCGCACACCGCGACGATCGGCAGGCCGCGGCCGATGCGGCGCTGGCGGCGCAGCCGGCGATCGCCCGCGAGGTCGGCGATCTTCTTCTCGAGCAGGTGGATGCGATCGCGGGCGCGGCGGCGCGAGATCTCGAGCTTGGTCTCGCCCGGGCCGCGACCGCCGATGCCGCCGGTCAAGCGCGACATCATCGTGTTCTTCTCGATCAAGCGCGGCAGCGTGTAGCGCAGCTGCGCCAGCTCGACCTGCAGCTTGCCGTCCTTGCTCTCGGCGTGCTGCGCGAAGATGTCGAGGATCAGCATCGTGCGGTCGATGACCTTCAGCTCGGTGGTCTCGCTGATCGCGCGAGCCTGACCCGGCGACAGATCGTGATCGAACACCACCAGCTCGACGCCGAGCTGCATCGCCCGCAGCAAGATCTCGTCGAGCTTGCCGCGCCCGACCAGGTACTTCGGATCGGCGGCGGGCCGGCGCTGGACCATCAGATCGGCGACCTTCACGCCAGCGGTGCGGCACAGCTCGCGCAGCTCGGCGATGCGGGCCTCGGAGTCGGGGGCGCGGCCGATCGCGACGTGGACCACCAGCGCGCGATCGCGGCCCTGATCGGTCGCCGCGA
>JAYTAJ010000509.1:0-1665 GCA_043737575.1 Myxococcales bacterium
CACAGCACCGCGGGCGGCGCGCGCAGATCGGCGAGGCCACGGAAGCTCATGCCCGGCACGTACTCCATCACCATGAACGCCACGCCGTCGGCCTCGCCGAAGTCGAGGATCTGGGCGATGCCGGGGTGGGTGAGCCGCGCCAGGAGCCGGGCCTCGTCGAGGAACATCGCCTTGGCGAGCGGCGCGGTCGCCAGATCGGCGCGCACGGTCTTGATCGCGACCAGCTGCTCGAAGCCCGACGGGCCGCGCCGCCGCGCCAACAGCACGTCGCCCATCCCGCCCGACTTCAGCGCGCGCAGTAGCTCGTAGTCGCCGAGGCGATCGCCCAGGGCGCCGATGCTCACTCGTCGTCGCCGCTGGCCGGCCGCTCGAGGAGCCCGTGCTTGTACAAGAGCTCGCGGAAGTGACGGCGGTTGATGCCCGCGTGCTCGGCGGCGCGGGTGATGTTGCCGCCGCTCGCGCCGTGGACCGCCGCGAGGTAGCGGCGCTCGAACTGATCGTTCCAGCGCTCCTTCGCCTCCTTGAACGGCAACGCGGTGTCGATGACCTCGCTGGTCGGCGGCGGCGCGCTGGCCTCGACCGCGAGGCGCAGCTCGCGAAACCCGATCACGCCGCCCGACATCGCCCACGCCCGCTCGAGGACGTTGCGCAGCTCGCGGACGTTGCCGGGCCAGGCGTGGCGGCGCAGCCGCTCGAGGTTGTCGCCGTCGATCGGCCCCGGCGTCGCGCCGCGCGCCGCGTAGAACGCCGCGACCAGGCTCGCCAGATCGCCCTGGCGCTCGCGCAGCGCCGGCAGCGCGACGTGGACCACCGCGAGTCGGTAGAACAGATCGAAGCGGAACTCCTTCGCCGCCACCATGCGCGCGAGATCGCGATGGGTCGCGGCGACGACGCGGGTGTCGACCGCGACCGGCCGATCGGCGCCGACCGGTTGCACGGTCTGGGCCTCGAGCGCGCGCAGGAGCTTGGCCTGGATCGCCAGTGGCAGCTCGCCCAGCTCGTCGAGAAACAGGGTGCCGCCCGACGCCTCGACGAAGGCGCCGCGACGATCGCGCTCGGCGCCCGTGAACGCGCCGCGGACGTGGCCGAACAGGTGCGAGTCGATCAGGTGCTCGGCGATCGCAGAGCAGTCGACGACCACGAACGGCCCGCGCGCGCGCGACGAGTGATCGTGGATCGCCCGCGCCGCCAGCTCCTTGCCGGTCCCCGACTCGCCCTCGATCAGCACCGTCGCGTCGCTCGGCCCGGCCAGCTCGAGCACCGCGAACAGCTCGCGCATCGCCAGGCTGCTGCCGACCATCGCGCCGAAGCGATCGCGATCGCTGGGCGGCAACACCACCGCCTCGGCCGACACGATCCGGATCTGGGCGCCGCCGAGCTCGATGATCGCGCCGCCCGGCACCACGACCTCGGTGACCCGCGAGCCCTGCCACCAGGTGCCGTTGGTCGAGCCGAGATCCTTCACCCGCACGCCGCCTTCGACGGCGCACAACTCGGTGTGGCGCCGCGACACCTTGGCGTCCTCGACGATCAGATCGCACGCGCGATCGGCGCCGAGCACGACCGGCCGCGCGCCGAGCGCGACCTGACCACCGGTCGCGAGCCGCGCGATCCAGCTGCGCGGCGCGGTGCGACCACGCGTGCTGGTGGTCGCCAGGCCGCTGA
>JAYTAJ010000510.1:0-1663 GCA_043737575.1 Myxococcales bacterium
TGCGCTGGCGCTTCGCGAACTCCGACAGCGGGATCGGCTGCTCGATCTTCTTCGGTCCGCTGCCGAACAGCCCGGTCGCCGCCTTGATCCACTTCTTCGGGCCACTGCCGGCCTCGGGCATCGACACCGCCGACAGCGCGCGCTCGACCTCCGATGGCAGCCGATCGTGGCTGTGCGCGCTCGGCGCCTGGGGCCGTCCGGTGATGATCGCCGCCGCGCGCGACGCGTCCTCGGGACACGCCTGCACCCCCGGCACCATGCGCCGCACGAAGTCGTCGGTCCTGCCGAGCGAGTACTGGTGCGGCCGCAGGACGAAGCGCACGCCGAGCTTCTCGAGCCACGTCACCGGCGGATCGGCGCCGATCAGCACGAACGCGGCCTGGTTGGCGTAGCGCTTCTGCGCGCCGTCGCCGAGCTGGAGGATCACCGCGTCGGGCTCGAACGCGACCACCTGCGAGCCGAGCTTGGTCTTCAGCCGCTGCTGCGCCGCGTACGACTCGATCGCCTGCTTGTTCTTCGGCGCGGCGCGATTGAACGACTTGCCGCGGTAGCTGATGATCACGCGCGCGCCGGCGTCGGCCAGCGCCAGCGCCGCCTCGACCGCGGAGTCGCCGCCGCCGACCACCAGCACCTCCTTGCCGCGCCAGTCGTCGGGATCGTCGAGGAGGTTGGCGACCTTCGGCAGGTTCTCGCCTGGCACCTGCAGCGTGCGCGGCTTGCCGCGGGTGCCGGTCGCCAGCACCACCCGCTGGGCCCGATAGGCGCCGACCGTCGTGCGCACGTCGAACGATCCGTCGCCCAGCCGCTGCACGCTCTCGACCGCCTCGCCGAGCTTGATCTGCACGCCGACCCGCTCGATCAGCTCGCGCCAGATCGGCACGATCTGCTCCTTGCTCGAGTCGAACACCGGCAAGAGCGACACGTTCTGCGACTCGTACGGCTCCGCCATCACCAGCTTGCCCTTCGGGTAGCGGGCGATCGTCGACGCGATCTGCTGCTCCTTCTCGAGCATCACGTACGACAGGCCGCGCTGGATGCAGGTCAGCGCCGCCGACAGCCCGCCCGGCCCCGAGCCGACGATCGCGACGTCGACCGTGCCCGGGCCACCGCCGAGCGCGCCGCCGCGCATCCCGGCCCGCAGCATGTGCTCGATCACGCCGCGCCCGAGGTTCGCCGCGTTCTTCACCAGCGGCTTGCCCGCGACCTCGCCGATCAGGTACTGGCCCGGCACCGCGGTCTGGTAGGTGTCGTCGAGCTCGGGGACCTTGAGCGCAGGCGGCTCGGCGCCCTCGGGGAACATCACCAGCGCCTCGGTCGGGCACGCCCACATGCACGCCTCGCACTGGATACAGTCGTGGAACCGCAGGACCCGGCTCTTGTTCGAGACCAGGTCGAGCACGTTGGTCGGGCACACCGCGACGCAGGCATCGCAACCGGTGCAGCGATCGTCGTTGATGTCGTGGACCAGGATCGTCGGCCCGCCCATCAGGACCGGGACGGCCTGCTGATAGCGTGCCCGCCGCGCGCCGAGCATCGTGAAGATGGCCATCACCGCGATCGCGAGCCCACCCAGGCTCAGAGGGACGACCCAGGTCATCCGCCCCAGCATAGAGCCCCGGCACCGCCGAGGACAACAACCGATTCGCCGACTTGGCTACGAACG
>JAYTAJ010000511.1:0-3978 GCA_043737575.1 Myxococcales bacterium
CGATCGGCGTGGGCGCGGGCGAGGGCGGCGTCGGCGGTGGTCGCCTGATCCTGGCGGGTGAGGACGTCGAAGTTGGTGCCGAAGCCGGACCGCCAGCGATCCTCCTCGAGCCCGACGTTCGCGCGCGCCAGCGCCGCGGCCTTGGTCGCGGCGGCGATGCGGCGATCCGACAGCACGACCGCGTCGACCGCGCGCTGGACCGCGGCGGTGAGGCGGCCGCGCGCGGCCTCGCGATCGTGGCCGACCCGGGCCCGCTCGAGCCGCGCCGCGGCCCGCTCGCCGCGCGCGGTGCGATCGCCGACCGGCAGCGCGAACGACAGCGACGCCGCGGCCTCGTAGCCGGCGAAGCGACCGAGCTGGGCCCACGCCGCGCCCGCGTCGGCGGAGTTGCCGCTCGGTCCGCCGCGGACGATCAGATCGAGCCGCGGCCCGCTGGCCCGCGCCGCGGCGTCGGAGCGGACCTCGGCGGCGCGGCCGAGGTGATCGAGGGCGCGCAGCGTCGGCGCGCGGGCGAGGGTGCGGGCCAGGGCGTCGTCGACGGTCGGCGCCGCGGCGGTCGGCGCCGCCAGATCGTCGGCCGCGGCCAGCGGGCGCGGATCGCCGTCGTCGAGCGCGAGCAGGACCCGCAGCTCGAGGGCTCGCTCGGCCTCGGCCTGCTGCGCCGCGATCAGCGCGGCGTCGCGCGCGGCGATCGCCTGCTCGACCGCCTGGACCTCCAGCGCCGAGCCGCGGCCGACGTCGGTGCGCGCCTGCGTGATCGCGAGCTGGGCGCGGGCCAGCGCGAGCGCGCTGTCGCGGATCGTCACCTCGCGGGCCGCGTACGCCAGCTCCCAGTACGCCGCGGCGACGTCGACGACGAGCTGATCGTCGACGACGCCGAGCACCGCGACCTCGGCGGCGGCGGCGGCGCGGGCCAGGCGGCGCGGCGCGTCGTGACTGGCGCGACCGCGGCCGCGCAAGAGCGGCTGCACCCAGGTCAGCTCGACCCGCGGGTGGTGGACGGTGTAGTCGAGGTCCATCGCCGGGCCGACCGCGGCGAGGCGCGCGCGAGTCCGGACCACGTCCTGCCGCACCTGCACGCCGACCCGGCCGCCCCACGGCAGCGGCTGCCACGCGCCGACCTGGCCGCCGATCGCGTCGAGGTCGGTGTCCTGGAAGAACGGCCCGACGCTCGGCTCGGTCGAGCGCGTCAGCGCCTCGGCGCCGGCCTCGAGCACCAGATCGTCGATGCCGTCGCTGGCGTCGATGCGGGCGCGAGCGCGCTCGACCTCGACCGCCTGGGCGGCGCGGGTGTCGTTGCCGGCGCGGGCGATCGCGATCGCGTCGGCCAGCGCGATCGGCCGCGGCGCATCGGCGTGGGCGGTCGCGGCGAGGGCGGCGAGGGCGACGCCGATCGCGAGCGCGCGGGTCACGGCGACGCTCCGACGTGGACGTCCATGCGCAGCCCGAGCGGCAGCGCGACGTCGCTGTCGAGGGTGACCACGACCTCGAGCACGCGGGTGTCGATGCGGGCGCGGGGATCGTCGAGCCGCTGGGTCTTGCGGCCGAGCTCGCCGACCACGCGCACGATCGTGCCCGGGAAGCGGCGATCGCCGTAGGCCAGCGCCGTGGCCCAGGTCGGCTGACCGATCGCGATCGACGCGACGTCGACCTCGTCGACCTCGACCCGCAGCTCGAGCCGCGAGGTGTCGGCCAGCACCAGCACCGTCGTCGGTGGCACGATCGAGACGTGCTCGCCGACCTCGTGCAGGCGTCGGATGATGACGCCGTCGCGCGGCGCCCGCAGCTCGTGCTGCGCGAGGAGCGCGCGGGTCTCCTCGAGCTCGGCCGCGGCGCCGGCGACCGCGGCGGTGGCCTCGGCGATCTGCTCCTTGCGCGAGCCCTGGCGCAGCACCGCGGCGCGGGCAGCGGCGGCCCGGGCCTGCGCCGCGCTGGCGTCGGCGAGCCCGCGCGCGGTGTCGACCTCGGCGAGCGGGATGGCGTTGGCGTTGGCGGCGAGCAGCGCCTCGGCGCGGTCGCGGGCCTGGCCGCGCTCGCGGGCCTGGGCGGTCGCGGCGTCGGCCTCGGCCGCGGCGGCCTTGATCTCGTCGGGCCGGGCGCCGCGCCGTGCCAGATCACGCCGCGCCTTCGCCGCCGCCACCGCGGCCTCGGCGCGCGCGACGCGGGCCTGCGCGACCCGATCGTCGAGGTGGGCGAGGACCTGGCCGGCGACGACGCGATCGCCTTCGTCGACCGCGAGCGCGGCGATGCGGCCCGCGACCTCGAAGCCGAGCTCGACGCGATCGCCCTGGGCCTCGACGATGCCGGGCGCGACCAGGGTGGTCGCGGGCGTCGCCACCGCGGGCGCGGCGGGCGCGCTGCGTTGCGACCAGGCGACGCCGCCGACGCCGAGCGTCGCGGCGAGGAGGACGGCGCCGACCGTGCGGCGCCGCGAACGAGAGACAGACGAGCTGGACATGATGATGCTCCTACGCAGCCCGAGGCTGCGTGATGGTGTCGACGGCGACGACGCGGCCGTCCTCGACGCGAGCGACCCGGTCGGCGAAGCGCTCGAGGCGCGGATCGTGGGTGACGACGACGACCGCGCGGCCCTGCGTCGAGGCCAGCTCGCGCAGCAGCTCCATCACGCCGAGCGCGGTCTTGGTGTCGAGCGCGGCGGTCGGCTCGTCGCCGACGATGATCGGCGGGTTGCCACCCAGCGCCCGCGCGATCGCGACGCGCTGCTTCTGGCCGCCCGACAGGTCGGCCGGCTTGTGGTGCATGCGGCCGTCGAGCCCGACCGCCGACAGCAGCTTGCGCGCCTCGGCCTCGGCGTTGCGGTTGCGCTCGTCCTTCATGCGGATCGCGATCGCGACGTTCTCGAGCGCGGTCAGCGCCGGGAACAGGTTGAAGCCCTGGAAGATGAAGCCGAACGCGCTGGCGCGGATCGCCGGCAGCTCGCGCTCGCGCAGCCCGGTCGCGCGCTGGCCGCGCACGAACACGTCGCCGCGGGTCGGCTTGAGCAGGAGCCCGAGGATCGAGATGAGCGTGGTCTTGCCCGAGCCCGACGGACCCTCGATGAGCAGGATCTCGCCCGGGTAGATCGACAGGTCGGCGTCCTCGAGGGCGGTGACCTCGGTCTCGCCGGCGCCGTAGATCTTGGTGACACCAGCGAGGCTGGCGATGGCAGTTCGCGTCATGGCATTCATCCTTTGAAGACCGTCGCGGGATCGAGGCGCAGCACCTTCACGACCGACAGCAGCGCGGCGAGGCAACACATGACGACCGTCAGGATCGCGGTGCCGATCACCAGATCGGTCGTGAGCAAGACGGTGAGGTTGGCCTTCACCATCAGCGCGCGGGCGCCGAGCGTCATCGCGCCGCCGAGGACGAAGCCGACCAGCGCCGAGATCAGCGCCTGGTAGACGATGACGCGGACGATGGCGCTGTTGCGCGCGCCCATCGCCTTCAGCGTGCCGTACTCCTTCAGGTGCTCGAGCGTGCCGTTGTAGAGGATCTGCCCGACCACGACGAGCCCGACGATCACGCCGAGCACCGCGGTGGTGAAGAACCCGGCGCCGACCCCGGTCCGCGACGACCAGTAGTGGCGCGCCCGCTCCGACATCCTCGGCGTCGAGAACGCGTCGAGCCCGGGCAGCGCGTTCAGATCACGCGCCAGCGCGTCGGGGCTGATGCCGGGCGCGGCCTCGACCATCACGTAGTTGAAGCGATCGGCCGGGTACTGGGTGTAGGCGCGCGCGCTGTCGAGGTCGCTCCACACGAACGGTGACGTCGTGAAGCTGCGGATGCCGTTGGTCAGCGCGACCACCTCGGCGCGCACGCCGAAGATCTCGCGGCGGACCCCGACCTGATCGACCTTGAGCTTCTCGGCCTCGGACACGTCGACGACGATCGCGCCGGGCTCGTGGATCCGCGCCGGATCGCCGCGCACCACGTTCCACGGCCGCAGGAGCCGACCGCCCGGCTCGATGCCGATCA
>JAYTAJ010000512.1:0-1663 GCA_043737575.1 Myxococcales bacterium
GCTGGCGCAGCTCACCGCCTCGGGATCCTGCATCGCCTTGTGGTCGGGCACCTGCTCCCAGCCCGGCAGCCGCGTCGAGTGACAGTGGGTGCAGGTCGCGTTGGGGAACGGCTTGCGGATCCGGATCTCCTCGACGAACTGCTCGATCGGCATCGCGTGGTAGCCGTTCAGGTAGTGATAGACGTGCCGCAGGCCGCCGATCTTGGTGGCGACGGTGCCGAACATCCCGTAGTCGGCGTGGCACGCGTAGCAGCTGCGATCGCCGAACCGATCGTTGCGGGCGTGCAGCGCCGCGAGGCTGATCGACGCCGGATCCTCGGAGTCGTCGACCCACGGCCGCATCACGTGGCAGCCGCCACAGAACTCGCGCTTGGTGGTCTGCTCGAAGCCGGCGTAGTTGCCGCTGCCCGCCGACAGGATCGGAAACACGCCCAGGCCGCCGAGCAACAGCAGCTTGGTGACGGTGGTGAACGGCGGCTTGCGCACCAGGTAGTGGACGATGAGCAGCGCCGCGATCACCGCGGTGATCAGCGACACCATCACCAGCGGCTCAGCGAAGATCGATCTGTCCATCGAGGTGCTCGCTGGTGTCGGGGGTGACGAACACGATCGCGCCATCGGCGTCGACGCTCGGGTGACAGGTCGTGCACGACGACAGGGGCATCGCCGGGACGTGGTCGGCGTCCGCGGGCGGCAGGCCGTGGCAGGTGCCGCACGCGGCGGCCTCGCCCGAGCTGTCGTTCCACGCCGGGCGGGCGTCGCCGTGACAGGTGTCGCCGCAGGTCGCGGTGGCGCGGACCCAGCCGATCGCGGCGACGACCTCGGCCGGCTCGACGGTGTCGAGGTGACCGACCGCGTCGATCGTGGCGGGCACCAGGTGGCAGGTCGCGCACGCGATCGGTCCCCGCAACGTCGACGACGTCAGGTGGGCGCGGTGGGCGCCGACCGCGAGCGCGGGCGTCGTGGTCTCGCCGCCGAGGCCGCGCGGGGGCGCCGGCGAGTCGGCGTCGCCGTGACACGACGAGCAGCCAGCGCCTACCTCGATCCTCGCGTCGATGTGCACCGCGCCGCGGTGGCACGAGTCGCAGCGCGCCGACGGGACGTGGCCGGCCGGCGGGGCGCCGTGACAGCTGCGGCAGGTCGCGGCGTCGGGCTGGCCCCAGCGCGGTGCCGTCACCAGCGCCGCCGCGTCGCCGAGCGTGGCGCCGTGACAGTAGACGCCCGCGCAGGTCTGGGTCGCGGCGTCGTAGCTCGGCGGCGCGGTCCGCCGCGGCGGCACCAGATCCCGCGCCGCCAGCGCGCCCAGCACGACCTCGGCGGGCGCGTCGTCGCGACGGCCGGCGACGCGGACGTGGCCCTCGTCGTCCCAGCGGGTCGGGACGACGTGGCACTCGGCGCACGGCACCGCCGCGGTCCCGAGGTGCGCGGCGTGGGAGCCCGAGTTCTGATCGTGGCAGGTCGCGCAGCTGGTCGGCCCGTCGTCGTGACAGCCCAGGCACGACACACCGGTGATGCCGCCGCCGAGGTCGTCACCGTGACAGGCCTGGCACTCGGCGAAGTCCCACCCGTGATCGCGCAGCACCGCGCCGTGGAAGTCGGGCGCGGTCGGCGTCAAGACGCCCGGCCCGTGGATGCCGTCGGACCCGCCGCCGCCGCGATCGCG
>JAYTAJ010000513.1:0-20652 GCA_043737575.1 Myxococcales bacterium
ATCACCCGCGGCGTGAACGTCGAGCCGGTCGCCTCGGTGTTGCCGGTCTGCAGCTCGAGGCCACCGACCATCGCCCACGGGGTGTCGGCGTGGTCCCAGTCGCAGCCGATGCACAGATCGCCGACCCGCAGCTCGGGATGGTTGACGATGAAGACGCCGCCCTGGCTCGCGACGTCGGCGATGATCGCGTCGAAGGTAGTATGTTCGCCGCATGAAGTGGGAACGCGGACACCGGTCGCAGCACGTCGAGGATCTGCGCGGGCAGAAGGCGAGCGGCGGCGGCAAGGGCACCGCGATGAAGCTCGGCGGCGGTGGCGTGCTGGTCGTCATCGTCGTGCTGATCGCCAAGGCGCTGGGCGTCGACGTGCCGATGCCGAGCAGCGGCGGCGGTGGTGGTGGTGCCGCGACGCCGAGCCAGCCGTCGCAGACCACGCCGCGCACCGGCCCCGATCCCGACGCCGAGCTGTTCGACTTCATCAACTACGTCGTCGACGACATCCAGGACACCTTCGCGCGGGTGTTCCGCGCCAACGGCCTCACCTACCGTCCGGCGACGCTCCGCGTGTTCGACGACGACGTCGACAGCGCGTGCGGCTACACGACGTCGGCGGTCGGTCCGTTCTACTGCCCGGCCGACTCTCACGCCTACGTCGATCTGTCGTTCTATCGCGATCTGCGCGAGCGCTTCGGCGCGCCCGGCGACTTCGCGCAGGCCTACGTGCTCGCCCACGAGTACGGCCATCACGTGCAGAACCTGCTCGGCATCGACGACACCGTGCGTCAGCAGGCGGCGCGCGATCGATCGCAGGAGAACCAGCTGTCGGTACGGCAGGAGCTGCAGGCCGACTGCTACGCCGGCATCTGGGCCCACGGCACGCAGCAGAAGAAGCTGATCCAGGCCGGCGACATCGAGGAAAGCATGCAGGCGGCGCAGGCGATCGGCGACGATCGCCTGCAGAAGATGGCGGGGCAGCGGGTCAACCCCGAGACCTTCACCCACGGCTCGTCGGCGCAGCGCGCCCGCTGGTTCAAGCGCGGCTTCGACACCGGGTCGCTCGCGGCCTGTGACACCTTCGCGGCGGATCGGCCTTGATCAGAACTGCCGCGCGGTGCGGCCGAAGTCGACGCCCGCGCCGGTGACGGTGCCGGCCTGCTCGATCGGCGCGGTGCCGCGCACGAACCACAGCTCGAGCGCACCGCCGCCGCCCGGGGCGGCGCGCAGGCCGGTCTCGCGATCGATGCGCACCCGCTCGAGGCCGGACGGCGGATCGCCAGGCACGGGCGCGGCGGGGCGCGTGCCCTCGGCGAGCGCGACGATCGTCATCCAGCCGGGCAGCGCGGCGCGGGCGCCGTCGGCGTTGCGCCCGAGCGAGCGCGACGGCGCGTCGTGGCCGACCCAGATCGCGGCGGTGACGCGCGCGGTGAAGCCGGCGAACCAGGCATCGCTGTTGGCGTTGGTCGTCCCGGTCTTGCCGGCCGCGGGGCGATCGAGCGCGCGCGCCGCCGCGCCGGTGCCGCGCCGCACCACGCCCGCCATCAGCTCGCGCACCAGGAACGCGGTGTGCTCATCGACGACGCGGCCGCGGTGAGCCCCGGCTCGCGTCGCGGGATCGCGGCCGGCGACCGCGGCGAGGCGATCGAGGCGACGCGCGGGATCGAGCCACGGATCCTCGGGCGTCGCGGCGTCGAAGATCGTGTCGTCGCCGCGACGGATGCGGACGATCACGCGGACCGCGACGTCCCAGCCGCCGCGCGCGAGGATCGCGTAGGCGCGGGCCAGCTCGATCGGCGTGACGCAGCTGGCGCCGAGCGCCATCGGCCGCAGCTCGGAGATCGCGGTGGTGATGCCGAGGCGTCGCGCCAGCTCGATCACCGCGGGCGCGCCGACCCGATCGAGCACGTCGATCGCGGGAGTGTTGAGCGACGCGGCGAACGCGTCGGCGACCAGCGCGACGCCGCGGAAGCGATGGCCCGAGCGCGGCTTCCAGTGGACGTCCTTGGCCTCGTCGTACTCGGCGATCGGCGCGTCGCGCAGCGGCGTGCCGATCGTGATCGCGCCGCGCTCGAGGGCGGCGCCGTAGACGATCGGCTTCCACGCCGAGCCGGGCTGCCGACACGCCTGGGTCAGGCGATCGAACGCGCCGATCTGCCAGGCCCGGCCGCCCGCCATCGCCTCGACGTAGCCGGTCTGGTGATCCCACGCGATCGCGGCGGCCTCGGGCGCGGCGCCACCGTCGGCGAGGGCGTCGCCGGCGGCGATCACCACGGCCTCGGTGCGAGCCGCGAGCGCGGGCGCGGCCGCGGTCTCGATCGCGAGGCCACCGCGCGCGACCTCGAGCGGGATCGACTCCTCGACCAGGCGGCGGACGTGCTCGGTGTACCAGGGCGCGCGGGTGCCGTAGAGCTCGGCGCGGTGGGCGAGCGCGATCGGCCGCGCCACCGCGGCGGCGCGGGTCGGCTCGTCGATCAGCCGCGCCCGCGCCATGCGCGCCAGCACCTCGTCGCGGCGCGCCTTCGCGGCGGCGGGCGCCTTGCGCGGATCGAGGCGGCTCGGCGCCTGGATCAGGCCCGCCAGCAGCGCGGCCTCGTCGACGGTGACCGCGGCCAGCGGCTTGGCGAAGTAGGCGTCGGCGCCCGCGGCGACGCCGTACGCGCCCGCGCCGAGGAAGACGTAGTTGAGATACGCCTCGAGGATCTGCGCCTTGCTCCACTGGCGCTCGAGGCGCCGCGCCACCAGCGCCTCGCGGACCTTGCGCCGCGCGGTGCGCTCGCTGCCGATGCCGGCCGGCGACAGGTTGCGCGCGAGCTGCTGGGTGATCGTCGATGCGCCCTGCACCGCGCGGCCGGCCCGCGCGTCGATCCACACCGCGCGGACCACCGCCTGGAAATCGACGCCGTGGTGGCTGGCGAAGCGGACGTCCTCGGCGGCGAGCACCGCGGCGACGACGATCGGCGGGACCTCGGCGAGCCCGACGTAGGTGCGGCGGCCGATCACCTCGCCGTCGGTGAACGGCAGCTCGGCCAGCGCGGTGCCGTCGATCGCGCGGATCGTCGACGTCGACGGCGCGTCGCGGCTCCAAGCCCCGACATCGGGCACCGCGGGCAGATCGCGCGACCATCGCCGCAGCGTGACGATCGCGACGACGACGGCCACGCACGGCGCCGCGATCACCAGCCACAGCCCCAGCGCGATCGGCAGCCGCCACCACCGCCCGCCGCGGCGACGATTGGCCACCGCGACGCGGATCATGACGCGAACAACGCCATCTGTTGCGGTGGCCCGAGGACGCGGGCCCGCGGGCCGATCGCCGCGGCGATCGCGGCGGCGCACGGACCGGTCACGCCGACCGCGGTCGCGGGGCTGCGCGCGACGAAGCCGAGCAGGCCGTCGCGATCGGCGGCGCCGCTCCACGCGATCGCGGCGTCGACCGCGAGGCCGCGCACCGCGTCGCGCTCGGTCGCGAGGCCCGACGCCAGGATCACCCGCGTCGCGCGGCCCGCGGTCGCCGCGGTGACGCGATCGCGATCGCGCACCAGCCACAACAGCACGCCCGCGCGCGCGACGCTGCGGCGCAAGGTCGGCGCCGCCAGCTTGGCGTCGGTCAGCCGCCGCGCCGCGATCGCGATCGCGCGATGGGCCGCGACCTCGAGGCCGCTCGCCGCCATCCGCTCGGCCAGCTCGAGGCCGCGCAGCGCGCTGGTCACCAGCACGACCGGCAGCGCCCCGCTCGCCGCGGTCTCGAGGCACAGCGCGAGGACGCGGGCCTCGGCGTCGGCGGGGAACGCGTGGTGACGCTCGCCGTACGGCGCCGCGACGACCAGCGTGTCGCACGGCGCCAGATCGGCGCGGCCGGGGTGGATCGCGCCCGCGTACAGCACGCGGTGAGCGCCGACCTCGACGGTGAGCGCCGCTGCGCCCGGACCGTAGCCGCTCGGGATCAAGCACAGCTTGTGGGTGCCGAGGGTGAACGGCCGATGCATCGGCGCCGCGAGGTGCGCGTCCTGGGCGGCGCCGAGCAGCGCCAACGTCGCCGCGGTCGCGATCAGCTGACCGTGGCCCGCGCGGCCGGTGCGATCGGCGGCCGACACGAAGCACACCGCGCGGGCTCGCCGCGCATCGCACCAGATCGACGTGCCGAGCACATGCACGCCGTCGCGCCAGGCGACGCCGAGCGGTGTCGACCCGCGGGCGCGACGCTTCATCGAGGCACACTGCCACGCGCCGCCGCGGCCCGCAATTTCAGCGGGCGTGGACGCGCGCGCCGAGGCCGGGTCGCAGCGTGGCGCAGCTGCTCGGCAGGACTGCCTCGATCACCACCAGCCCCGAGGCCGGATCGAGGGCGGGCGACACCTGCGCGATCGTCGCGGTGACCGGCTCGTCGACGGTGTCGATGATCGCGGTGACGGTCGCGTGCGGCACCAGCGTCGCCGCGCGCTCGGGTGCGACCGCGAACCGCAGCCGCAGCCCGCCCTGGCCGACGATGCGGACGATCGCGGCGCCCGCGGCGACGGTCGCCCCGGGATCGCGGAAGCGCAGCGCGACCGTGCCCGCCGCCCGCGCGGTGAGCCGGGTCTCGGCGCGGTGGCGCTGCGCGGTGTCGCGGCGCGCGCCCGCGATCGCCGCGGCGGCGGTGGCGCCCTCGACCTGGGCCTCGGCCCGCGCCACCGCCAGCTCGGCCTCGTCGAGGCTGGTGCCGGGGCTGACCCCGGCCGCGACCGCGGCGCGCTCGACGCCGCGGCGGCGCTCGGCATCGGCGCGATCGATCGTCGCCTGACGGCGCAGCGCGACGGCGGCGGTCAGCGCCGCGGCGGCGGCGCGCAGCTCGTCGTCGATCGGCCGCGGATCGAGCTCGGCGACGACCGCGCCCGCGGCCACCGCGTCGCCGGGCCGGACGTGGACCGCGGCGACCACGCCCGCAAACGGCGGCGCGACGTCGACCGACTCGGCAGCGACGATCACGCCGACGAAGCCGGGATCGATCGCGGCGTCGACGGCCGCGGGCGCAGCGATCGCCGGGCGGCTCGCGATCGGGCGCGGCGGCGGGTCGCTGCAGGCCGCGATCACCGCCGCGATCCCCGCCGCGATCGCCCGCCGCGTCATCCCTTCGCCTGCGCCGCGGTCTGATCGCCGATCAGCGCCGCGTAGGCGCCGCCGCGGCGCACCAGCTCGCGATGAGTCCCGGTCTCGACCACGCGGCCGTCCTGCATCACGACGATCTCGTCGGCGTCGATGATCGTCGACAGCCGATGCGCGATCACGATCCGGGTCGCCCGCAGCCCGCGCAGGTTGTCCATGACGTGGCGCTCGGTGGTCGAGTCGAGCGAGCTGGTCGCCTCGTCGAGCAGCACGATCGCCGGGTCGTGGACCAGCGCCCGCGCGAGCGCCAGGCGCTGGCGCTGGCCGCCCGACAGCGACGCGCCGCTGTCGGCGAGGATGGTCTGGTAGCCCATCGGCATCGCGCGGATGTCGTCGTCGATGCCGGCCCGCCGCGCCGCCGCGGCGATGCGCTCGAATGACAGCGCCGGGTTCGCCAGCGCGATGTTGCTGCGCACCGAGCCCGCGAACAGAAACGGCTGCTGCGGCACCATGCCGACCTGCTGCCGCAGCGCCCGCTGATCGAGCTCGGCCAGATCGTGACCGTCGTAGATGATGCTGCCCTCGGTCGGTCGGTGCAGCCCGAGCAGCAGCCCGGCCAGCGTGGTCTTGCCCGAGCCCGAGCGCCCGACGATCGCGATCGTCGCGCCCGGCCGCACGACCAGCGACACGTCCTGCACCACCAGCGGATCGCTCGGCCCGTAGCGGAACGACACCCGGCGCAGCTCGATCGCGCCGGTCAGGCGCGGCGGCGCCACCGCGCCCGCGGCCTGCTCGGGCTCGGCCGCGAGCACGTCGTCGATGCGATCGACGTAGCTGCCGAGCCGGGTCAGCGCGATCGCACTCTGCATCAGCCCCGCGAGCGGCGTCAGAAACCCGTTGGCGAGCGCGATCGTCGCCAGCATCGCGCCGAGCCCGAGCTGATCGGTCATCACCAGGTGGGCGCCGAGGCCGAGCAACACCAGCGGCGCGCCCGCCTGCAACAGCCCGCCGAGCGCGTCGACCACCGCGCTCAACCGACTGCGGCCGAGCGAGACGTTGAGCTCGTCGACGTAGAGGTTGGCCCAGTGCTCGAGCGCGCGCTGCTCGGCGCCCGCCACCTTCAGCGTCTCGATGCCGACCAGCATCTGCACCAGGTACGACTGGGCCCGGGCCTGGCTCTCGAGATCCTGCGACGCCAGCTGCGCGAAGCGATGGCGCGACGCCGCGACCAGCGCGACCTGCAGACCCCCGACCAGGATCGCGACCGCCGCGACGATCGGGCTGAGCAGCGCCAGCACGACGAGGTACGTCACCGCGAGCGCGCCGTCGAGCAACGTCGACAACAGGCTCGACGTCACCAGATCGCGGATCTGGCTGTTCGACGACACCCGCAGCAGCAGATCGCCCGACGACCGCCGGGTGAAGTACGCGTACGGCAGCGCCAGGAGGTGGGCGACGAACCCGAGGGTCATGCGGGTGTCGAGCTTGGTGCGCAGCTCGATCAAGAGGTGGGCGCGGATCAAGGACGACAGCAGCTGGAAGCCGAGCACGCCCGCGACGCCGATCGCGATCACCAGCAACAGGCCGCGGTCGCTGCGCGGCACCACCCGATCGACCACCATCGCGGTCAGCACCGGCAGCGCCAGCGCCAGCACCCGCAGCGCGATCGACGTGACGAGGACCCGCGCGACCAGGCCGGGTGGATCGAGCAGCTGCCGCAGGTAGCGCCCGGTCTTGCTGCGGCCGGGCGGGGTCGCGACGAAGTCGTCGGCGACGTCGAACACCAGCGCGACGCCGGTGAAGTGGCGGCGGAAGCGATCGATCGGCAAGCGGCGGCGACCGAAGGCGGGATCGACCAGCTCGATCGCGCGGCGACCGACCCGCTCGAGGACGACGAAGTGGTCGAAGTCCCAGTGCAGGATCGATCCCCGCGGCAGGCAGCGCAGCTCGTCGACGTCGAGCTGGACACCGCGGCCGCGCAGCCCGAGCTGGGCGGCGCCGCGCACCAGGCCGGCGGCGTCGACGCCGCGGCCGACCCCCGCGACCGCACGAGCCCGATCGAGGCTGACGGTGCGGCCGTGGAACGCCGCGACCATCGCCAGGCACGCGGCGCCGCAGTCGGCGGCCTCCATCTGCTGGACGAACGGCACCCGGCGCTGGCGGCGCGGGCCGAGGCGCTGCAGCGCGTCGGTGGTCACAGCCGCCGCGCTCCCGGCACCAGCGCCTCGACGATGCGCTCCGAGCGCAGGCGGATCGCGGCCTGACCGAGCATGCCGTCGTGATAGACGAAGCGGCGGCCGTCGACGATGAAGTCGCGGGCCGACAGCCGACCGCGCACCAGCACCACCGGCCCCGCGAGCTGCCAGCCGTCGGCGACGCCCGCGCCGAGCACGCGCCGAGCCTCGGCGGGCGCGATCACGTCCTCCGACACGCTGTCGATCGTGATCGTCTGATAGGCGTAGCGATAGCCGGCCAGCTCGAGGCGCAAGGTCATGCCCGCGGCGAGCTGTGGCCGATCGTGACCGGGGACCAGCGCGACGACCTCGAGGCCACCGTCGCCCGCGACCACCGACGCCAGGATGTCGCCGACCGCGATCAGCTGGCCGGGCCGGATCCGGACGTCGCCGACCACGCCCGCGGCGTCGGCGCGCACCACCCGCTCGTCGAGGGCGATCCGGGCCGCGGCGAGCTGGGTCCGCAGCGCCCGCACCGCGGCGTCGGTCGCGGCGTCGCCGAGGTCGAGCATGTGGTTGCGCAGCTGGGCGTCGAGCTCGCGCTGGATCCGCTCGAGCGCGGCGCGCTGTGGTGCGTCGTCGAGCCGCGCCACCACCGCCCCCGTCGCGAGCCGCCCGCCCGGCTCGACCTCGACGGTGCGGACCGTGCCCGCGGTCGGCGCGATCAGCTCGACCCGATCGCGGGCGCGGATCACCGCGGGCCCGGTCGCGTAGGTCGAGACCCGCCCGAGCGCGACGAACAGCACCGCCGCGATCAGCAGCGCGACCAGCAGCCGATACGCGATCGGCAACCACGGCGGGCTGACCCGCACGACGTCGCCCCAGCGCGGCCGGCTCTGGGCCTCGACCGCCTCGCGGCGGAACAGGCCGCGATCGGCGTGGCGATCCAGCACCGCCTGGGCCTCGGCGTGGAGCGCGAGCTGCTCGAGGAACGGCGCGACCAGCGCCGCGAACCGCGCGATCACCGCGGCGTCGGCGGCGGTGAAGTCGCCGCGCCGCCCGCCGCGCACCGCGATCAACACCGCGTGGACCGCGCGATCGGCGCCCACGATCGGCGCGATCAGCAGGTGATCGTCGGCGCCGCCGCCGGGATCGTCGACGGCGGCGAGCCAGCGCGGATCGTCGCCCGCGCGCGGCGCCGCGACCGCCTGGCCGGTCACCGCGGCGAAGCCAGCCAGGCCCGCGCTGGAGCGGCGATCGTCGCCCGGGCCGCGCTGCCGCGCCTCCGACCACAGCGCGCCGTCGGCGCCGTCGTGGAACAGGCAGTGCGCGCGATCGGCGTCGACCAGCTCGAGCACCGCGTCACCGGCGATCGCCTCGGCCGCGAGCAGGTCGGACGCCGCCGCGAAGCGCCGCGACGCCGCGAAGGCGCGCCGCACGCACTGGGCGCCCGCCGCATCGTCGGCCGCGGCGGTCACGGGTGGGCGTAGCCCCAGTCGACGACCTGCTGGATCTCGCGGTCGCCCAGCCCGGCGGCGCGTCGCGCCACCCGGTTGATCGGCACCTCGAGCGGGAACGGGTAGGTGTTGCGCTCGAGGGCGCGCGCCACCTCGAGGTGGTCGAGCTCGGCCATCGCCTGGTCGGGAAACTCGTCGCAGTACTGGTTGCGGCGATCGGTCAAGGTCTGCACGTAGTGGCGATGGGCCAGCTCGCTCTCGCGGTGCATCAGGTCGCCGTCGTCGCCGCACAGGTAGCGGCTCCAGCGCGCGCCGCTGTGGACGTGGAAGATCTCGTCGGCGAACAGCGACTCGAGCAGCCGCGCCAGGTACTGCTGATCGAAGAACTCGCGCTTCTTGATCACGATCATGAAGCCATCGAGTGACAAGGACTCCTGGAACACGCTGCGGGTGAGCAGCCGCCACAGGAGCTCGCGCTTGCTGCCCGGCTCGACGCCGCGATACTGATAGTTGTAGTCGTAGACGAACGTCGAGTCCGTGAGTCCGGGAGACTGACCATATTCGACGCCGAGGCTGTGCAGCACCTCGAGACAGGCTGTCGCGTGGCGCGACTCGTCGGACGTCTGGCGCGCCATGTCGGCGTGGAACTCGAACGGCAGATCCGGATGCTCGTACGAGCAGCGCGCGAACAGCTCCATCGTCGTCAGCTCCTCGCTGACCGTGCCGTGGAACACGTCGGCGATGGTCTCGGGCTCGCCGTCCATGCCGTGGAGCTTGGCCTGGCCGGCCTGGGGCCGGGCCCAGCCCTGGGGCCGCACCGCGGTCGCGACCCGACCCTGCGGCTGCCACAGCCAGTCGCCGAGGCCGTCGACCCGCGCGACGCTGTCGCGCCCGACCCAGCGAGCCCGGGCATCGAACACCAGCGCGTCGACCGCGCGATCGCCGGCGGCGGCGCGCACGAAGTCGCGGGCCCACGCCACCTCGTCGTCGAGGCGGGTCCGGATCGCGGCCACGACCTCGATCAGGTGGTGGTCGAGGCTGGCGTAGGTGTTGGCGAGGAACTCGCGGCAGGTGTCGGCCAGCGCCGCCTTCGCGACCAGGTACAGGCCGGCGACCAGCTCGACCTCGTCGGTGGCGCGGTCGTAGCCGCGCATCACCTCGCGCCAGCCGACGGGCACGCTCCAGTCCCAGCCGCCGAGATAGTTGGAGATCGCGCCGACGCCGCGCTTCAAGTTGCGCGCGCCGTCCATGGCGCCGTGCAGATGCCGTCCCAGCCGGACCTTGGCGTCGATCTGCGGCACCTTGACCAGCCAGCCCGCCAGGACGTGGGCCGTCGCGCGCTCGAAGTAGCACAGCTGGTGCAGCTCGTGCGCCATGCGCTCACGACGCCAACAAGAGCTCACCGCGAACAGGGGTTGTTCCGACATCTGACACGCTCCTCGAAAATAGATGGTTCCTCCCCGAAGCAGGTCACTCCGGGGAGGCCCGTAGTCGACTACTGGATGTGCTTCTCCCACACGCAGCAGCCGCCCGACGGGCAGCAGCCCGCGCCGTGAACCCAGCCGAGCTGGTCGAGGCCGAGGGTGCGGGCCCGGTCGAGCTTGGCGCGCTCGGTGGGGTTCAGCTCCGACAGTGCGCGGCTCTTCTCCGTGGTCTTCTTCATGTCCGTATCCTTCGCTAGATGATCCGTGACGGCCGTCGCGCATTCGACGACCGTCCGTGCGCGTCGGTGCTACAGCACGCGACGTACCACCGCGGCGATGCGCGAAAGCCGCCGCGCCGCCACCGCCGCGCACCCACGCGTTGCGCGATCCGCGCAGCCGCTGCGCAGATCGCGTTGCGCAGCCCGGCGCGACGTCAGCTCAGGGTGTCTTCGGGCAACGTGCCGGCGAGGAACTCGCGCTCGAGCAGGTCGATCGTCTCGGCGACCGCGGCGTGCTCACCCTCGGCGAGGCGGAACACGATGCCCATCCCCGCGACGTCCTCGTCCTCGGGGACGACGGTGTGCGAGACCCGGCCCAGCACCGACAGCGGCTCGGCGCGGCCCGGGATCGCGATGATCAGGTGGACCTCGGCGCTCTCGGGCAGCGGCTCGTCGCTCAGGACGAACACACCCTGATCGTTGATGTCGCGCGTGAACGTCTGACACGGTCCCTTGAGCCCGCCGTAGGTCACCGCGAGGCGGACCGGGATGCGGCGACGCTCGCGCAGGTTGAGCAGGCCGCCGCGCACGAAGCCGTTCAGGTAGTTGATCTTCTCGCGCTCGTCGGGACCGAGGCCGACCAGGCTGACGCCGCTGCCGCGGTGCCCGATCACCTGGCCGCGCAAGATCACCCGCGGGCCCGTCGGGCCGCAGGTCAGATCGATGCGCACCGCGTCGCCGAGGGCGGTCGCCTCGGCGTCGACCGCGAGCGTACCGTCGCGCGGGTCGAAGACCTTGATCCACTCCGACGGGCTACCCAACCGCAGGACGACGCGCACGCCGCGACGATACCAGAACCCGTCGGGCCAGGGCGGCCGCGGCTACTTCAGCGCGAACTTCAACGTGCCGTGGGCGCTGCCGCGATCGATCTCGACCGCGAGCTTCTTGGCCGAGCCCAGCCGCACGTAGACCCCGGCCGCGTCGTCGAGCGTGCGGATCGGCGCGCCATCGATCGCGGTGACGACGTCCCCGGCGCGGAAGCCGAGGCCGTGGAAGTACGAGCCGACCGGCACCCGGGATAGCCGAACCCCCGTCGCGATGCGCGCGAACCCGAGCTCCTTGGCGAGCTTGTCGAAGTCGGACAGCGCGGCCGACAGCGCGGCGCGCGGGACGGTCATCGCGTCGGCGCGGATCACCTCGACCATCGGCGCCGCGGGGGCAGGCGTCGCCGCAATCGGCGCAGGCGACGGCGCAGGCGACGGCGCAGACGTCGCCACGATCGGCGCAGCCGCAGCCGTGCCGTACGGATCCACCGGCGCCGCCACCGCTGCGCGCTGATCGCTCGGCGCGATCACCTCGCGGACCGGCACCCGCGGATCGATCATCCCGAACGTCGCGCCCATCGACCCCGGCGGCGCCATCAGCGGCCCGTACGGATCGAGCGGGCCCGCCGCCTCGATCGCCACCGCAGGCGCGGCGGGCGCCGCGGCCGCCGCGTACGGATCGAGCACCGTGCGCTCGCCCGTGATCGCCGCGATCGGCGACGGCGCGACCGGCGGCGGCGCCGCGGCGTCGACGAGCAGCACCAGCTCGCGAGCGCCGACCTGCACCACGATCTGATCGTCGTCGATCTCGACCACCGCGTACTTCCCGACCCGCTCGCCCTCGCCCACCACGACGTGGCGCCCGCTGTCCTTGTCGAGCACCAGCGCCTGCTGGGTGTCGGGGAAGATCTGCAGCACCCGAAGCCCGACCTTGCCGACCCGCGGGCGAGGGGTGACGGTCACATCCGTGCCTTCGGGAAAGACGGTGGGGCTCGGCCCTTCGGCCTGCGCCGCGGGAGCGGCGAGCACGAGGCCGAGGGCGATCAGGAGGTGACGTGGGACGTGCATGACCCATCTCGCTGGTGCAATCGACGTTCCGCGATCGCAGCGAGCGGATCAGCGTACTTGGCGGACCGCTGTCGTCAAGCCTTCACGATCGGTGTGCCGCAGCGCTCGCAGCAGCTCAGACTACTTCGCGCTCGCCTTCGACTCTTTCGACTCGGGCTCGAGATCCGACAGGTCGAGGTCCTCCAGCTCCTTCAGATCCTCCGCCGTCAGCCCGCCTGGCGTGACCGCGGGGCTCGACGCCCGGGCGCCGTCGTCGCGCGCGTCCTTGTCGCCCGCCTTCAGCATCTTGTCGGACGAGGCCTTGGGCGCGTCGAGGGCGAGGCCCATCTTCGCCTTCAGCTCCGCGAGCGCGTCGTCGTCGTTGGCGCCGCCCGCCTCGAGCGCGAGGAACTTCGACTCGAGGGTGTCGCCCGACAGCTCGCCCGCCAGCTCGGCCCCGGCCTCGGCCTCGGCCTCCATCAGCGCGATGCGCTCGGCCATGCGATCGAACGTGTCGAACGCGCTGGTGTCGCCGAGCCCCTGCATCGTGTTGGCGATCTGCTGCTGCGCCTCGGCGCGCTTCTTCCGCGCGATGAGGATGTTCTTCTTGCGCTTGGCCTCTTCGATCTTGTTGTTGAGGAGGCGCAGCGCGTCCTTCAACTTCTCGACGGCCTGCTTCTGGGAGACCCACTGGGTCTGGAACTGCGTCGCGATGGTCTCGTGCTCTTGCTTGCGCGCGAGCGCCTGACGGGCGAGGCCGTCGTCGCCGCCGCGCACCGCGACCATCGCCTTGCGCTCCCACTCCTTGGCCTTGTCCTGCTCCGCCGAGGTCTGCTTCTGCAGCTTCTTCTCGTCGGCGATGGCGACCGCGACGGCCTTCTTGGCCTCGGCCAGTTGCTGCTGCATCTCCAGCAGCACCTGGGTGAGCATCTTCTCCGGATCCTCAGCCTTGGTGATGAGGTCGTTGATGTTCGACTTGATCAGCGTGCCGAGTCTCGAGAAGATTCCCATGGTTTTTTCCTGCGTTGCGCGACGCCACCGAGCGTACGGGATCAAGTGCGCGGTTGCAACGCGACGGCCACGCGTGCTACCTCGCGGCCGTCGGAAATGCCATCGCTGCCGCGCCACGTGGGCATCATCATGGACGGCAACGGCCGCTGGGCGCAGCTCCGCGGCCTGCCGCGGCTCGAGGGCCACCGGGTCGGCGCCGAGAGCGTGCGGGACATCACCCGGGCGTCCCGCGAGATGGGCCTCGAGGCGATCACGCTCTACGCGTTCTCGTCGCAGAACTGGGCCCGCCCCGCCGACGAGGTCCGCGGCCTGATGGAGCTCTTGCGCGACTACCTCGACGGTGAGCGCGCCGAGATCATGGACAACCAGATCCGGCTCCACGCCATCGGCGACCTCGAGCGCCTGCCGCCGATGGTGCGCGGCCCGCTCGACGCCCTGTGCCGCGACTCCGTCGACAACCGCGGCATGACCCTGACCCTGGCGCTGTCCTACGGCGGCCGCGAGTCCCTGGCCCGGGCCGCCGCCGCGCTGGCCCGGGACGTCGCCGCGGGCACCGTCGCCGCCGCCGACATCGACGCCGATCGGTTCGGCGCGTACCTGCCGACCGCGATCCTGCCGCCGCTCGATCTCTTGATCCGCACCAGCGGCGAGCAGCGCATCTCGAACTTCATGCTGTGGGAGCTCGCCTACGCCGAGCTGGTGTTCGTCGACGTGATGTGGCCCGACTTCCGCCGCGCCCAGCTCGGCGCCGCCCTGCAGGCCTACACCGCCCGCGAGCGGCGGTTCGGGCTGACCGCGGCCCAGCTCCTCGACAGCGACGTCGAGGAGTCGGGCGCTTGACGCCCCCCGCGGCGCGCGGTTAGCTGCCGCCCCAGTGGCCCTCGGCAACCTCGCGTCGCGCTTTCTCGTCGCAGTCATCGCTGCGCCGATCCTGATCTTCGGCTTCTACGCGAGGTCGCCGATCTACACGTGGGCGATCGTGTTCGCGGCGTCGCTGCTCGCGATGTACGAGCTGTTTTCGATGGTGCTGCCCGACAAGCGCGATCGGATCGCCGCGATGATCTTCGGCGGGCTCGCCTGCCTGGCGTTCTACTGGATGGATCCGCACGCGCTGCCGAACCGCAGCCCGTGGACGGAGCTCGAAAACAGCACGTATCCCGTGCTGCTCCTCGCGGTGATCGGCCCGTGCCTCTACTACCTGTTCCGCTTCGGCGACATGGCGACGGTGGCGAACCGCATGGCGGTCACCGTGTTCGGCATCGTCTACGCCGGGCTCCTGCTCACCTCGGTCGCGCGTCTGAAGCTGCTCGGTAGCCCCTTCAACGGCGGCCACTACGTCATGTTCTCGCTGGTGGTGATGTGGCTCGGCGACACCGGCGCGTACTTCGCCGGCCGCTTCCTCGGCAAGGCCAAGCTCTACCCCGCGGTGTCGCCCAAGAAGACCCGCGCGGGCGCGATCGGCGGGCTCGCGGGCTCGTTCGCCGCCGCGGCGCTGATGAAGCTGATCTGGAACGAGGTGCCCGAGGGCGCCCACTGTCCGTTCTCGTGGCTCGACATCGCGCTGCTGTCGATCCCGGGCGCCGCCCTGGGCCAGATGGGCGACCTGTGCGAGTCGCTGATCAAGCGCTCGACCGGGGTGAAGGACTCGGGGTCGATCTTGCCCGGCCACGGCGGCATCCTCGACCGCATCGACGCGGTGCTCCTGTTCGCGCCGTACATGCACCTCTATATCCAGCTCCGCGTCGCCGCCGACAGCCTCTAGATCCGCCAACGAGGTCGAGCGTTTGCACGCTCATGTCCTCGATCTCCGCGCTCCGCATCGGCGTCGTCCTGTCGGGAACGGTCATCGCCGAGCACGTCCTCCGCGATCGCCGCCCGTTCTCGATCGGCCAGTCGACCCGCACCACCGTCTCGGTGCCGCTGACCGAGCTGCCTCGCCACTGCGATCTGCTGACCTTGGTCGAGGGCGGCGTGCAGCTCCGCCTCCCCGCGGGCGCCCAGGCCCGCATCTCGATCGGCGCCGAGCTCCAGACCCACGTCGGCGAGGCGACGATCGTCGTCCCGATGACCGCGCGCGGCCGCATCGAGCTGGGCAGCCTGCGGGTGCTGTTCCAGGGCGTCGCGCTGCCGCTCGCGGTGGCGCCGCCGCGCCTGCCGCGCGCGCTGCAAGGCACCCTCGCCGACCGCATCGACCGGCGGCTCGCGGTGTTCGTCGCCGCGTCGGTCGTCGCGCACGTCGGCGTGATGACCGCCGCGTCGCTCAACGATCCGCCCGCCACGGTGTCGATGGCGCAGCGCGCGACCGAGCAGTACCAGGACCAGACGCTCGCGATCATCGACGCCGATGATCCGCTCCTCGACTTCACCCCCGCCACGCCCGACGAGCCCGGCCCCGCCACGCCCGAGCCCGCCACCGCGACCACGCCCGCCAAGCCCGAGCCTGGACCGTCGACGCCCTCGGCGCCGCGGCCGCCGCGCCCGGCCGACCCTGGCGCGATCACCGACCCGTCGACCGACGCCACCCGCTACGCCGCGCTGCTGTTCGCGCCCGACGGTGACGGCAAGCTCACGGGCGATCTCCCGGCTCGCCGCCCCGGCACCGACCTCGCGAAGCAGCTGCAGGAGATCAAGGACGCCGACGCCAACACGTCGATCGGCGACCGCACCCAGATCGCGACCCGCGATCGCGAGGGCAGCCGCCCCGGCACCGTCACCGATCCGCTGGTCCCGGGCGGCCCCGGCGAGATCATCCGCAGCGACAAGGACGACGAGAAGAGCCCGCCCGGCCGGATCAAGCCACTGCCGCCCAAGCGCGTCCCCGACGGCCCCGACGTCGAGTCGATCATCCGCAAGATCTCCACGACGTACGTCGGCGGTCTGCAGCGCTGCTACAAGAAGTCGCTCGTCGGCGACGCCAAGCTCGCGGGCAAGATCATCCTGACCTTCAGCGTCACCGATCGCGGCACGCTCACCGACGGCGGCGCCGCGGGCGTCGACGACGTCCTCGAGCAGTGCGTCGAGGGCCTGATGAAGACGTGGAGCTTCACGCCCGTGGTCGACGCCGATGGCGACGCGACCGACGTCGATCTCCGCCTGCCGCTGCAGCTCACGCCGACCTGAAAGAGCTGGTACATCGTCGCGATGACGCGGCGCCTCGAGGCGGTCGGCTACTGGTTCTATCCGACGCGGCCGAACGGCTACCCGCGGCCGCAGGCGCTGGTCGGGCGGTGGAGCGCGGCGCGGCGCGCGGCGGTGGTGGCGTACCTGCGCGCGGGCGTGGTGTTCGAGACCTACCGCGGCTGGTCGTACTGCCGCTTCGACTGCGACGCCACCGATCGGACGATGGGCCACCGCGATCTGTTCGATGGCGCGTGGGTCTGGCCCGAGGGCCTCGCCCACTACGTCGAGCAGCACGCGGTGCGGCTGCCCGAGCGGTTCGTGCGCCACGCGCTGCGGCCGCGTCGCGCCGATGCGCCGCCGGCGATCGCGCCGAAGCAGCGCGAGGGGCTGATCGACGAGACCCGCTGGCTGGCGTGGAGCCGCGCCCGCGGCGCGACGATCGAGCTCGGCGCGTGGACCGCGGTCGACTTCGTGCAGCGCCAGCAGCTCGCGGCGGCGGTGCGCAAGGGCCATCCGCTGTGGGGCCGACGCGTCGAGCCGATCCTGTGGCACGCGGCGTCGCGCGCGGTGTGCTTCGTCGATCGCGACACGGGCGAGCTCGCGATCGTCGGCGCCGACGGCGCGGTGCGGCGGCTCGCGGGCTGGGACGAATGGCCGCAGCGCTGACCAGCGACACGCTCGATGGCGGTTCTCCAGCTGCTCACTTGGTCGCGAGGGCCACCAGCGCGTTGACGGTGCTCCAGTTGCGCACCGTCGTCGTCGTCGCGAGCACGCGATCGAAGTAGGCGTTGGTCAGCCTGGTCGTGGCGACGCCCTTGCCGAAGCACAGGTACAGCTCGCGGCCGCGCAGCTCGAACGCGTCGGGCGGTGAGCGATCGGGATCGAGCGTCGCGATCGCCGCCGCGCTCGGCGCCTCGGCGAGAAAGCCGATGTGCAGCGTCGACGGCTCGGCGCCGCGCGCGACGAACGGATTGTCGCGCACCGCCGCCGCCAGCGCGGTCGCGCTGCGCACGATCACCGGCACCCGCAGCCCGAGCCGCGCCTCGATCGCCGCCGCCACCGCGCCCGGCAACCGCCGCGCCAGCGCCGCGCTCGCGCCCACCACCGCGTTGCCGCTCTGGATGAACGTCCGCACGTCGGTGCAGCCGAGCTCGGTCAAGAGCGCCGCCAGCTCCGCCATCGGCACGCGGTTGTGGCCGCCGACGTTCACGCCGCGCAGCAACACCACCTGGCGATCGGCCACGCCCGCCGCCGATCAGACGCCGTCGTCGTCGGAGCTGATCGCCTCTTTGCCCGGGGCGCGCTTGGCGTCGGGCGGCAGGCCGACCCGGGTGTGCTCGAACGGCTTGGGCCGCGCCAGCGCGTTGCTGGTCGCCACCTCGGCCTTGGCGCACGCCAGCACCTTGCGACCGACCGCGAAGAAGATCGTCATCTTGCCCAGCTCGAGCGACTCGACGACGCCCTGACCGAAGGTCGGGTGCTCGACGCGCTCGCCGACCGCGTACCGCTCGCTCGCCGCGTAGGGCCGCGGCGGCTTGTCGAGATCGGCCGCGACCGACGGCCGCTCGAAGCGCTCGACGATCTTCATCGGCCGCGCCGGCCGCGGCGGCTTGGTCGCCGACGCCACCCGGGTCCGCTCGTCGGGCTTCTTGGGGTTGCGGTAGCGGTGCTGGCTGCCGCACTCCTTGCAGATCACGCGCACGATGCTCGCGCCCACCTTCGCCACGACGACGTGCCACACGTCGCCGCACTTGCTGCACAGCGACTCGATATCTGCTCCAACGGCGGGGGTCATATGAGCGGCGCACTATACACGCTGCTCCGCGATCGTCATCGCGCTACCGTCGGGGATGAGCCTGGTGCGCCTGCGTTCGCTGTCCGAGGCCGATGTCGATCATGTCCTCGGCTGGGTCAACGATCCGTCGATCGTCGGCACCATCGCGGCGTTCTCCGGCCACGCGTTCACCCGCGAGCAGGAGCTGGCCTACATCCGCCGCACCATCGCCTCCACCGCCGACGTCGTGTGGAGCATCGAGGAGGCCGCGACCGGCCGCTACCTCGGCCAGGCCGGCGTCCACCAGATCCACGACCGGTCCAAGGTCGCGCGCCTCGCGTGCATCATCGCGGCACGCGGCGACATGGGTCAGGGCTTCGGCTCCGCCGCGATCCGCGCCGTGCTCGATCACGCGTTCGGCGCGCTCGGGCTGCACAAGATCTGGCTGATGGTGTTCCGCACCAACGACCGCGGCCGCCGCACCTACGCTCGTCTGGGATTCGTCGAAGAGGGTGTTTTGAGGGAAGAGTACTTCCATGACGGCGGCTGGCACGACATGCTCCGCATGAGCCTGCTCGCTCGTGAGTGGCACGATGTCGTGATCCCGCACCAAGTGGCGCCTAATCAGCCACTGGTCTAAAGGTCTGAACACCTGCATGCGAGGGGTCCGATGGAGAACTTCACGGCGATCTACGTCTACGCCAACGCGACTACCGTCACGATCACGTTCCCCAGCACCGGCCTCGCCGTCTACGAGCTGTTCAAGACCACCGGCGGGGCTCAGACCTTCTACACGCAGGTGCTGTACCCGATGAAGCGCGGCACCGTGAACCTCACGCTCAACATCGGCGTGTACGGCTGGCACGCCGACCCCGCGGTGACCGTCACCGTCAGCGCGAACCCCAACGTCACCGTGTCGACGCGGGCCAAGGCCGCGAAGGATCCGTGGCCGACCCCGCCGCCGCCGCCGCCGCCGACCAAGTTCGGCTCGCTGTCGCTGCCGATGTGGAACAAGCACTACGACAACTCGTCGCTGCGCCTCGACGAGTTCATGTACGCGCTCGGCGGCGCCGCCCAGCCCATCCGCGGCCCCGAGCCGGCCGCGCGGCGCGGTGGGCTGTCGATGATCGGCGTTCACGTCGCGGCGACGCGGCGCGGCCCCGCCTACGGCGCGATCGGCGAGGGCGAGCTGACGTTCCCGACCGACATGATGGCGATCGGCCACCGCCTCACCCACCTGCGCGGCGCCGAGTACACCCAGTTCCTCCTCGGCGAGACCGCGACGCGCGACCACCTGATCGACGCCGTGACCTCGGCCGCGCACCGCCTCGCGCCCGGCGGCGTGTTCGTGCTGTCGTTCGCCGGCCACGGCGGCCAGATGCCCGACCTCAGCTACGACGAGGTCGACGGCACCGACGAGATCTGGCAGCTCTACGACGCGCTCCTCTACGACGACGAGCTCGGCTACCTGCTGTCGTGCTTCGACCCCAGCGTGCACTGCGTCGTCATCGCCGACTGCTGCCACGCTGGCGGCATGATCGATCGCGACGCCGAGCGCGCCGAGCTCGCCGATCGTTGGGGCGGGCTCAACGCCCCCGCCGCCCGCGCGATCTTGCCGCTCCGCATCGGCGAGTCGCGCCGCCGCGTGCCCAGCGCCAGCACCGCGCTCATCGCCGCCACCAGCGCGCACCAGGCCAAGATCAACACGCCGACCACGCAGTTCGGCCGCGTCCTCGAGGAGCTGCTCGCGTCGGGCCGCGCGCCGACCTACCGCGCGCTCGACTCGATGTTCCAGCGCGAGACGCCCGGCAACGAGCGCGCCAACGTCTGGTGCTCGAACGATCGGACGTGGGACATGCCGCCGATCGGTCGGTGAGCTTCGCGGCTGGTTCTGCTAGGGTCGATCCGCGATGAGTCAGGCGGCGGCCGACCGGCTTTCGGGTGAGGCGAGCGCGCTGTTCCAGCAGCACGACTACGTCAGCGCCGCCGATCGCTTCGAGCGCGCGACCGCGCTCTATCCCGATCATCACCTCGCGTGGAAGGGCCTCGGCCACGCGCTCCTGTGCCTCGCGCGTCCCACCGAGGCCGCGCGCGCCTTCGATCGCGCCATCGGCCTGCGCCCCGACAGCGCCACCGCGCTGTGGGGCGGCGCGCTCGCCCACGCCGATCTCGGCCACAAGCTCATGGCGCAGAACTACCTGCGCCGCGTGCTCGCGCTGCAGCCCACCTGGCTCGAGCTCGCGCGCTCGGTGCCCGCGCTCGGTCAGTTCCTGCAGACCGCGACCTACGCCGCCGAGCTGCTGCGCGTCGCCCTCGGCGCGCCCAGCGCCCGCACCTTCCGCCACGCCACCGACCCGACGCGCGCCGTTGACGTCGCCCGCTTCGCCGACGAGCCCGCGCCCGGCCTCATCACCTACGCGTCGGTCGGCCTGTCGAACGTCGAGTGGCCCGACGCGCGGCCGCGCCTCGAGATCTTGCTCGCGTGTCTCCACGACGCCTCCGCCGTGCCGCAGATCGTCGCCAACG